>CAZUAD010000156.1:0-1509 GCA_964618155.1 uncultured Desulfurococcaceae archaeon | reverse complement strand
GTTAAGGGGAAGACGTTAATCAACATATTAATCTACCGCCATTAATTCCTAATACCTGGCCTGCTAGAATCTTGATTTAGGGGTTGCTAAGAAGAAGACCGCCTCCGCTACATCCTCAGGCCTACCTATGTCCTTTAATGGATGCATTTCAGCTATACGTTTACGCTTTTCAGGTGTGTCTAATACGTTCTTGACCATGTCTGTCTCAATAATACTAGGCGCTACCGCATTAACCTTTATCTTAGGTGCTAATTCCGTAACTAACCTCCTAGTAAGCCTTATAACACCTCCTTTAGCAGCATAATGAGCTACCGATGTTATTGAATGATCTGTTTGCTCAGCTAAACTAGCTATGTTTACTATACCCACCCATGGCGCTTCCTTAAGTAACGGTAAGAAGTACTTAGTGACTAAGAATGTACCTGTTAAATTAACCCTTAATACGTACTCCCACACATCAAGACTTAACCCATCAATACTCTTCATTGATAGCACGCCTACATTATTAACTAAGACATTAGGATAGGGGATTTCACTTGAAATTAATTCATAGCGTTTTCTTACACTTAACTCATCACTTACATCCATTCTTACGTAAAATCCATCACCACCTACATTTTTAAGCATCTTTAAAGTTCATTAGCTGCATCTAACCTATTTAAGTACGTAAATATTACATAGTAACCCTCACTACTAAACTTAAGAGCAATAGCTCTACCTATACCTCTACTACCGCCTGTAACAAGTACATAACTTTTAACCATAGTTATCCCTAATACTATAATCCTAACAAGATATTCAACAACTCATGGGAAGCTAGCGTTATAGAGAAAAATAGATGACTAATTAAGTATGGAGGAGTTAACATTTAAGGCTTGATTATGGGGAACTCCTTAACTCTTTCTTCAATAGGCTTATACTCAATATCGAATCCGAAATGTCTTGGACCTAATATTTCTAAACCTTTAGGTGTTCTAAATTGTTCACGTCCTCTCAATCCCACAACGGATACCTTAGTGCCCTCCTTTAAGACTGTATTTGTTATCGGTTCACCTGTCTTTGCATCTATAACTACTATTATATCGGGACTCGTAGCTATCACCTTATCATTGAACCACATAATGTGATTTTCATTCTTGAACCATATCTTTGCCGTATGACCTTTAAACTCGTCTGTTCCATCAATATACGTTGTACCCCACATGTACCCCTCTCTATCCTCCCACTCCTTCTTCCTTACTACACCTCTGAATAATACCCATCCATTAACCTTCTTAGCTACAGCTATTGCAGGGTCTTCACCTTTCTCACGAGCCTCTCTTATGGACTTACCTATTTCATAACTTTCACTTAGGGTGTTCGGTATTATTACCCTCTTTAACTCACTCCCTCTCATTACTAAGCTTGCACCAGCAACAAGGCCGAAGGATGCAACACTTATTTGCTTACCTATTCTCTCAGCCATCGGGTAGTTTATAGCTTTAACTATGATGGTCTTATTACCATATT
>CAZUAD010000155.1:0-1521 GCA_964618155.1 uncultured Desulfurococcaceae archaeon | reverse complement strand
CCTCCACCTGGTTGTAGGTTTCATCCTAGGTGTCCTTACGTTATGGATAGGTGTAGGAGGGAGGAACCACCAGTAATTAATTTGAGTAGGGATCATTCTGTTTCCTGCTGGTTACACGCCAAGAGGTGAGAGGTGATATGCAAAATTACATGGATTTAGAACTATTGAACGAGGTACGTGATGTTAAGGAACTATTAAGTAATATTCACTTAAATAATGAAATAATGATAACATTTGACCTTAAGAAATACTTCTCCGTAAGGCTCGGTATAATCGATGTCTTACTTAGGCGCAAGATCTATGTTAGAGCTGTTGATGGTGTTAGCTTTCGTGTATATGAAGGTGAAGTATTCTGTTTAGCTGGTGAGTCAGGCTGCGGTAAAACAACAACAGGTAGGACAGTTATAGGTCTGACATTACCTACATCAGGTTACGTAATATATAGACCTAGAAGGGAGGTCGCTAAAAAGCTTATTGAGTTAGGTTACGAACCTATAAAGGGTGATTACTTCTTACTAAATGATCTATTCAAGGTAAGGAAGATCAATAAATTGCTAAGACGTGAATTACAGATAATTTTCCAAGACCCTTATAGTGCATTGAATCCTAGACATACAGTAGGCTACATAGTTGAGGAGCCGCTAATTATTCAAGGATTTAAAGATCGTGAGGAAAGGAGAAGAATAGTTTACCAAGTCCTTAGAGATGTTAAGTTAACACCACCTGAGGATTTCATTAATAGAAGGCCTCATCAATTATCTGGTGGTCAGAGGCAGAGAGTATGTATTGCTAGAGCACTAGTTTTAAATCCTAGATTTATTGTTGCTGATGAGCCTGTCTCCATGCTTGATGTATCTATTAGAGCTGAGATCCTCAAACTAATGCTTGAGCTTAGGGAAAAGAGAAAGTTGACATACTTGTTCATTACTCATGATTTAGCAACAGCAAGACTAATATGTAATAGAATAGCAATAATGTACCTAGGGAAAATAGTTGAGCAGGGAAGAGTTACTGACGTCCTTACTAATCCTCAACATCCTTACACTAAAGCATTAATGTTAGCAATACCAGAACCTGAGCCTGAGAGAAAACGTTTAAGAATTAAATTACCCATTAAGGGTGAAGTACCTAGTGCGATAAATGTACCACCTGGTTGCAGATTCCACCCAAGATGTCCACATACCATGGATCTGTGTAGACGCAAGGAACCACCACTTATTAAGGTAGATACTGAACACTTTGTCGCTTGTTGGCTCTACGCTAAGAGGTGATGCCTTATTACAGACTTAACATCTTAAGAATTAAGTTACCTATTAGCCGGACTAACTTATCTGCTTTGTTAATCACTTATTAACTCATCCATTATAAAAATATTTGGTGAATACATGGATTTTCGTAAACTACCACGTCTAGGCATATCTAAAACCGCTTTAGCACTCATTATAGTAATAATAATCATCATAGCAGGCATAGCTGGTTACATAGCTACGAGACCCCCTGCTGCACCACCCACTACTTCCT
>CAZUAD010000154.1:0-1526 GCA_964618155.1 uncultured Desulfurococcaceae archaeon | reverse complement strand
CTATTAGGGAGGTAGTTGATTTAAGAGATATTAAGTACGTAATAATACACTACATGGAGCCTGATCATAGCAGATCATTATCCTAAGTTGTTAAAAGAATATAATTTAAAAGCAATGGTAATTGGTCATCCATTAGTAAGGAACTTGATTACCTCCTTTTACGGTATTGGATCTAGATTTATGCCTATTAAGGACTTAGAAGTACTTACTGTAGGTGATAAAAGACTTTAAATCATTCTCGTACCATGGCTTCATTGGCCTGAAACAATGATAGCTTACATAAGGGATATGAAAGTCTTATTAACATGTGATGTTTTCGGTGGCTTTGGAATACCCCTAACATTATATGATGAAAACCAAGATATCATTAAGTGGTATAAACCTTTAGTTAAAAATATGTTGTCAATATAATAGGTCATTACGGAAATTTCATAATTGATAACATAAATAAAATTAAAAAGTTAGACCTAGATATAAGGGTTATTGCATCAGCTCATGGACTTATATGGAGGAATAATCCTGAAATAATAATTAATTACTACTACCAGTTGGCCAAGGCAGGAATAATAAGTGATAAGATTGTAATTGTTTATAGTTCCATGTATGGATTTATTGAAGAAGTAGTTAACATATTAAGGAAGTATATTTCAAGTTACGGACTGAATGTTGTGAGTTAAGTGATATATTTAAGTGAAGTATATGACTCTAAAGCCTTAATTCTCGGCATATCGACTTATGAAGCAGACGTATTCCCTAAACTTGAGTATGTTATTAAGATGTTAATACATAAAGAAAGTAAATATAAAGAAACCTCTCATCGTATTAGTAACATACAGTTGGGGTCACTAGTGACTAAAAAGATTACGGAATTACTTAGAAACTCTAAGTTTAGAGTAATTGATGTTATACTAATCAAAGGTAAAGTAGGAGATGAAGATATAAGTAGAATCAGTAAGGCCTTACATAAGATGTTAACCTAATTTAAGGCGATCGCTAATCAAAATACATTAACAAAAATATTTAATAACGAAGTACACAAACTGCAATTTGTAGGGAGTGTATTGTGGTACATGTACATATTGAAGATTTAGATAGTATAGATTGGAAAATAATTAATGAGCTAGTAAGAGATGGTAGAATAAGTCTAGTTGAACTAGGTAGGAAAGTAGGACTTAGTCATCCAAGTGTCAAGGTAAGACTTTCAAAGCTTATGAAAAGTGGCTTAATAAATGTTCAAGCAAATATTGATGTTACGAAACTAGGTTTTAATCTAGCCCTAATTAATGTTGAAGTCGAGGATCTTTCATTAATTAATAATGAGTTAGAAGTTCTTCGTAGATGTTTAAGAGTCATACTATTAATGATTAAGAGTGGTGATTATAATTTAACACTCCTTATTACATACAGGGATGTGAGGGAGTTGGAGGCATTCATAGAGAGAAGAATAAGGAGGTTACCTAAAGTTAAGAGAATTTCCATAGAGACTGTAAGGATAGCTAAACCAATATTTATTCCATGGCTCATCT
>CAZUAD010000153.1:0-1553 GCA_964618155.1 uncultured Desulfurococcaceae archaeon | reverse complement strand
GACTTTGCCTTACTACCTATGGCTTATGTTAGTACTGCTTACGCGCTATACCTACTTAAGCATATAGCTTCATTAGTAATTAATGAAGTTACTAAGTACGGGATTAGTGAGGGGTTCATAGAGCTTAGTGCTTTAGAGGAACTCGCTAATTACTTAGGTCTTAAAGGTGTTGCGAGGAAGATACTGGAGAATGAATTAAGTGATATAAGGAGGAGGGTGAAGGCGCTTGTGAATGTTCTTGGGTTAAAAGAGCTTGAGCCAACGGTATATACGGTTATTTACGAGTTAGTGAATAGACCTGTCATTAACTTAATCGGCTATAAAAGCGGGGAGGAGGTGATTGATGAAGCCAAGGAGCGTTTAGGTGATCTAAGTAAGTTATGTGAGGAAATTAATGAAAGGCATTTCTATGCTCATGCAGGCCTTGAGAGAAATGTCATAGAGTTGAAATATAGTGTAGGGACGGGTGGTGATCTTAAGATTTACGTAAGGTACACACCTCAATGTTTAAGTAAGGTCAAGGACTTGATCACTAAGTTACTGTCTTAATGATGCACTCTCGATTACTTACTTATACCGGGCTTAAGTATATAGCTTACTAGGACCTAATAATACTTAGAAATGAATCTAGCTGGAGTGTTTAGGTGGTTTATGTGAGTACCTACGTTGCTATAGCTAATTACTTGGTTGGTGCTGTTGAGGAGTGTAGGGCTCCACCATTCACTTCTAGAATCGTTAAGAACGTAATAATGACCTACCCACAATTCAGTCTTTTAAGGGAGGTCGTTAGTACTAAAGGTAAGTTTAAGCCAATAATGATTACACCACTAATTGATTCTGAAGGCCACGCACTATACTCTACTTACGAACCCGGAGGTGTTTACCTACCTATTAAGTTAAGGCCTAATGAGGAATACACGGTTAAGATAGGTGTTGCTACTGATAACCATGACGTTATTGAGGAGTTAGCAATGCTTGATGGTGTCTTCAAGACTGAGTATGGTAGGTTTATTTTTAGGGTAGGTACTGTCGAGGTAACCTCCATAGATGCCCTTACCTTCGACTTCGGTAGGTACTTTAAGATTAGGTTCTTAACACCAACAATACTCACTAATAAGGTTATGCTACCACCACCACTCATGGATAAGGCTAGGAAGGTACCTAATAGGCATAGACTACTACCAACACCATCATACATCTTCAACTTCCTTATTAAGCTATGGAATACTTTAGTGCCGGACGAGCTTAAGCTACCTAAGCCTGGGTCTGACTTATGGGGTGCTTATAGGTTCGGTAGGGTTAGCGACATAGTTATTAATGAGGTAGACTTCAGGGTTAAGGCAGTAACAGCAATATGCGGTAAAGACGCAGCAGGTAGGTTAAGGGAGATTAGGGGTTTCGTCGGTTGGGTACTTTACGAACTATCATACCCACACCCAAAACTAAAGAGGGTCTACAGCAAACTACTAGCACTAGCAAACCACCTAGGAATAGGTAGGTCAAGAGCAATAGGATTCGGACACGTAACAATAACAAAAGCAGACAGACCAAAA
>CAZUAD010000152.1:0-1640 GCA_964618155.1 uncultured Desulfurococcaceae archaeon | reverse complement strand
CTACAGTAAACCCTCCACCTGAATATACTATCGCTTCTGGTGGTATGTTGAATACCTCAATGAATACTCTAGGAATTACATAGAGAACCGTTAAGTCAATTAGAGCACTTGATGCTATTGTTACCCTCATAGATTCACGCCTAATGAAATCCTGAATACTCCTTATGTCAGCAACTATGACGCTAACTTCATCCTTAAGTGTAGGAGCTACCTCTTCAGGCTCCTCAAACAGCTTCAATTGAGTTTTTAAATCTCTAAGATACTTGCTAACAACTTCATTAATCTTCAATAAATCCTCATCCTTTAAGCTAAGCCAGAAGGACCATATAGAAGGACCTGAACGTGTTAACGCATCAAAAGCACTTAGCTTATGCTTACTAAGGTAGTTACCTAGTGTCCTTTCTAAAACCTCAGTTAGCACCTTCCCTAATCTATCGATGTTTGAAGCAGCTCTATCTGCTTTATGAAGTATCTCACCTAACCTTCTTAGTCTAATTTCGATACCATTTAAATTAATTACCTCCTTCAATGCCTTAGGTTGGTGATGGTACCTTATCAACTCAGTAATAATATTTAGTACTTGCTTTCGTACTTGCTTAGGTATGAGCTTATCTATACCAAGCCTCACAGCTATATTCTTAGAGGCCTCAGCATGATCAAGTATGGTGCCTTTACGTAACATCTCCATCCATACTTCGGGTTTTCCTAAGTCATGAAGCAATGCTGTTAATCTTAAAATTTCTAATTCAAGATTTTCACGAATAGTATTTAGCATATGAGAGTTCATGTATGTAATTGATGCTAATGCTGATACTGTTAGTAGGTGCGGTATTAGCTTAGATAGATTATTTCCTGGTCTAGTGTCCGATGGAAGTTTAAGAAGTAATTCTAATCTCTCAAGTACTTCATCTTCATGCTTTGGAGACTCCATAAACATTCTTAGAACTTTAATACCTAGCCTACCTAATTCATCTACAAGTCTCCTAATCATACCTATGTCCATGCTAACAACACTTCTCTCTAATCCCTCCTTGAGGGCAGGTTCAACTTCTAGTACAGGTCTAAATAGTAGCCATAAGTAAAAGAAATCACTATATGCTGGAATATACGTTCTGTAATCTTCAGCTTTCTCAGAACCTACCTTACTCTTCGGAGGAGGTGTTAGTGGTAGGATGAAATATCTCTTAAATGCTATAACTAAAATGTCGTTTAATAACTTTAATGCACATATCGTTCTCCTGACATCATTACCTTCAGTACATACTCTATGATAATAATCTTTAGCAGCTTCAACTGCCTTCTCACATAAGCTATAAAGTTTATCACTCAGCCTTCTTAAGTCATTAACGTTAAGCTTGCTGACCCACTCAACTTTAAGCTCTTTAGTTATATATGGTGCTAAGTGAGCTACGAAGAGTTTCAAAATCTCACCTCAACATATTATTTAATGAGGTTATGCCTTCGTATGATCTTTTTAATAATGACTTAATATCTCCGTAAAGCCTATAATTAACGACTTTCTTAACCTCAGCCTTATCTACCTCTACAATCTCATCTCCTCTAATACTATATCCTACGAAGTCCTTTCCTTCCTTCGTAAAGACCAATGTGAATAGGGCACCTTCAACTAACTTCTTGAT
>CAZUAD010000151.1:1255-1647 GCA_964618155.1 uncultured Desulfurococcaceae archaeon | reverse complement strand
GTGAAGGAATCTATGTTAGCTTCTCAAGTCGTGGTAAGTACCCCTACATAACATACTTCAAACTACCTAAGGACTTAGGAGACATTACGATAATCTCTGTAAGCATGCTGTATAGTAAGGGCCTTATAATTGAGGGGATAGACCCCATCAGAGATATTCTGATGAGGAGAGGTATCCAGGTCAGACTCTTCGGTCCTGAGAGATACCAGCTTAGCCGGTACCGCAGGATAGTTCCTAGACTAGTAGGGGAGATTCATGAAGACTTAAAGAGCTTGGGAATGAGTGTAGATAACATCGTTATGTGGGGGAGAGCTTTAAGGGTTGTTGAGCTACTTAGGGACCCCTCATACGCTGAATACCTATCACTGATACTCCCAACACCCCAAGGTAGG
>CAZUAD010000151.1:848-1245 GCA_964618155.1 uncultured Desulfurococcaceae archaeon | reverse complement strand
GGTTCATGGATAATGCGCCTGCAGCCTCACTTGGTTATGAGGGCAAGGTCATACTCCTACTCTACCAACCAACAATAATATCCCACATGGCCAACATGTTCGAAAAGGTCTTTAAGGGGCCGGAAAAGCCCTATCACGTAGTACCCGATATAGCTATAGTAATACTTGATGAGGATAAACACGTAGGTTATGGTGTCTTAAAGGAGTATGCTGATAGGGTACCAGTACTCATAGAGGCTAAGCTATCCCTCGCAGGTACGACTAGATATGAGTCGGTAGATGCAGTTGAAAGACAGGTTAAGAGCTACCTTAAACTACTGGAGGGTAGGCCTAAGATTGTAGTACCAATTTATGAGAGGAACCTCGGTGCTGTTGTGATGTTGAATAAGGTTGAGGG
>CAZUAD010000151.1:0-838 GCA_964618155.1 uncultured Desulfurococcaceae archaeon | reverse complement strand
GGTTGAGGGTGTTAAGGCGTTAGATGAGGTTAATCCTGATAGGCAGGAGAGGGTTAAGGAGTTCATGGACATAGTAAAAAGCGAAGTTGCAAGGCTCCTTCAACACTTAGGAGGTGAAGTACGTGAGGTTATGTCCTAACCCATCATGTGGGTTGTCCGTAGAGCATCTCGATGGACTACCTACTAACGAGCTCTACGACCTCCTAAGGATATGGCATAGATCATGCGGTATTGTCTGGTCTAAGTACTTCCTTAATGGTAGAACTGCCTACAACTACATAAAGTTAGTATTGAACCTACAACCTAGCTCTAAGACCAGCGTGAATGATGTCACGTGCCTAGCATGCCATAATATTGTAGGACTAGCTGAGTGGAGTTATTGGCTACCAGCCTTTAAACATGCATACACTCACTGCCAAGCACACGTAATAGTCAGTAGAACCCTTAGAGACCCATTTAAGTGCTTGAATGACAATCTAGGTTGCGAGAGTAGAGGGTCTCAGGAACCTTTCCAGGAGTTGGTCTTTAAGATACCCTTATGGGATAGGTCATCAATGATCACAGTACTTAGTGAGTACGCCATATCTAGGAGCCTTAAGTGTCCATACTGTAGTGGTAAGCTATCATGGATTAGGCAAGAGCTACTTGCAAGGAGTGGTGAATTCTTTGGTGACTTACTAATGTTTAAGTGTAGATCGTGTGGTAAGATCGTTAAGGTACTATTTGAGTTCAAGAAGCCTACACCAGAGGTAGACCGTATTGAGGAGTGGGGCCTATTAGCCTTAGTTGAGCTACTCGATAGGTATAGTAGTGATCTAAAGCCTTCGTACGAAGGTTT
>CAZUAD010000150.1:0-1781 GCA_964618155.1 uncultured Desulfurococcaceae archaeon | reverse complement strand
GGTTCTGTACGAGGTGGAGGGTGCTGTATTAATGAGTAGAAAATTACCTAGCTTTTTGAAGAACTTAGGGCTGGCGGCGTTATTGAGGTAAGTATTGTGGAGTTTGAAGAATTAAGTAAAGAGGTTATTGAGGTTTGAATTAAGTAGTATTAGGTACTCGTATATAAGGGGGATATGGGTTACTTAAGCCCCTTAATAAGTAGTTTGATGAACTCTCTTAATCTATAGTCATTAGTTAATAACCCTTTCTCTCTAAGTTCATCAGCCTTAAGGCCAACTCTCTTAACGAGCTCTATGTATGACGTAACCCCTTCAATCTCCTTAAGTAGCTTTACATACTCTGTAGGTATAGTTACCTCAAGTACTGGTAGCTCAACCTTAGATATGGTCTTTACCTCATGTATGTAGTATACCTTATTAATACCTAGTAAGCAGGCCGCTAAATACAGGAACGCTGATTCAGGCTTAAAACCACCCGTTAAGTTAAGCGCTACCTTACAGCCCTTACCCCTGGCCTCCTTAACTACCTTAGCTACCTCATCAATAAGGTGTAGGAGCCCTTCATCAAAGTCCATACCTAAGTACTTAACCTTAATCACATACGCATCTATCCCCTTACTATCAAAGTACTCCTTAAGTAGTTTAGCAGCTAACTCACCCTCATAAGTATCTGTAGATAGTAGGTATACTTCATCAACATCACCACTCTCTATGTAGTCATACATAGCGTTAAGCTCAGCACTTAACTCACGTGGGTTGGCTAGTAATGCCTTAATAACCTCATCAACCATCCCCTTAGTAAGGGCGATCTCCCTACCCTCAAGCACCTCCCTACACCAACCAAACCTAGTGGCATCTTTAGCTAGGTTCCTGAGGACGCTAGTACCTACGGACACGACGTGGATCCAGCAAACCTTAGAACTACACATGCGAAGCACCCACTAATCATTACTAGTGACTAACCTATATATTGGTGAGTTACGGGTATATGGGCTTACCCGCCTCGTAAGTAATTAGGTAAATAGCTATCGTGCCGCCGGTCCTACCACCCTTAGATGTAGTGGCTACCTTAACATCAAGAACCTTACCACCACGTGACTGAATAGTCTCTAACATAGAATTAAGCTTCTTAGTATCTTTTAACACCATTAAAAACGCTTAAAGCAGAATAAAACACAACTATAGCCGCATAAACACCCAATTAAACCACCTCCAATTAAACCACCTAAGTAGCAGCGATATATTTATCTATCTATACCCATTCTGATACATCCTTCGTAGGCTTCAGTTATATGGTAAAGTTAATCTATATCTATGATGAAATCTTATAATGGATGTACATGAAGATAGCAGTTATAGCTACATGGGGGTTCCCTGGGGAGTGGTATTTAGCTGATTACAGACCAGCGATTCCTCCTCAGGACTTAAGGAAGTGGGGTAAATTAGCTGAATGGAGTTACTTAGAAAGCCCAATAACAACACACTCATCAACAACAGCTATAGTTAAGGCTTTAATCGAGGAGAGGAGTTACGATGTTGAAGTATTGATCTATGGGTTAGATGGTTTAGTTGCACCGCGGCGTCTAGACATTAAACGCATACCTGAGGATGATGTATGTAGGATGGAGTTAGTTAAATATGTAGATAATTTCATACATAACATATGTTCAGAGCTTGGTCATGACAGTAACCAAGGCATTGATTACGCCTTCTTAAGAGCTAAGGCTAAAGAGCGTTTGGAGTTCATGGCTAAGAAATATTTTGAAGAAGCATCTTTAGAT
>CAZUAD010000149.1:0-1821 GCA_964618155.1 uncultured Desulfurococcaceae archaeon | reverse complement strand
TAACCACGAGTAAGGTCACCATGAGTGCGACCATCACTCCTGATACGTTACTGCTGCCCATATTCCTCACCCCATAGATATATGGGTTACTGTATCCCCTCACTCCCCCATAATATAGTATACTCCCTATATACACATCACTACACCTAGTGTTTGGGGCTCTATTTTTACATTATTTATGTAAATATCTGATGGTGAGTCTGCGGTGGGCTTCTGTCTCACTTCTCGTCACTCTCTCTAACTTGCTAGAAGGATTCACAATCAAGGACTCTCCTTAAGTAATCTATTGAATTTGTTAGATACCTTAGTACGTAGTGCCTTCATACGTAAGCCCAGTAAATGAGTGTAGACGTAGCCCTTAAGAGTAGTGTGAAGGTCCTTAAGTTAGGGTTATTAGTCCTTAACCCATATTTCCTATTTGGAGGTAGGTTTGGTGGCTATACCGAGGCTTAGGGAGAGGGGTAAGGAGTCTATAGAGGTACCAGCACTCTATGAGGAGGATATTGAGGAGGTCTCACGTAGGTTAGGTCTTCACGATAAGTTAGTTAAGGGTGAGTTAAGGTGCTTCATATGCGGTAAGCCAGTAAACCTAGAGAACCTAGGTGCCTTCCTAAGAACAGGTGATGGAATTAAGGTAGTATGTAGTGACCCACCATGCATACTTAAGGCAGTAGAAATAGCTAAGATATACCGTACCTCAAAGACCCCACATAGCCCTTAGGGTAAGCCCATTCATAAAGTTATTAACGGCTTACATTACTTGCTATATTAGTGCATCTAACATGCTTATTAACTTATTAACATCCCCCGACACAACTTTTAATGTGCACCCATTCTTCATTCTTGATATTCTTGGCTTAAGCTCCTTCTCTAGTAGTTCGGCACTACGGTCATCTAGGTTAGTTACTAAGATAACCTCAGTTAATGACGCCTCCCAATACTTCATGAGCTCCTTCTCAAGCTTTCCAGCCTCTGACTTAGCGTCATGTTCTGTGAAGACCCTACTCTTATATAGCTTACACTCAATACCCACACCCTTATCAGGGATCACCACATCTAATTCACTCTTCTTATCATGTGTGCAGGGTCCGAATACCTTTAAGCCCCCTAAACTCCTAAACCTTAAGTACTCCCTAATGAGAATAGGTAAGTCGACACCACGATCTATCTTAAGCTTAGAGAGTAATGGATCAATAGCGTAGACCTTAAACACCAATATAGGAGTACCGCACACAGGACATACATAGTTACGTTTAGATGCTGGTTCTGCTGGGACGCTTATCCGGACATACCTGCATTCCTTCCTATAACATATTTCGACTTGATAGATAGGCTCTATAAGGCCTTCGCGGCTAAGTATATCTATTACCGTACGTAGCTTATCCCTGTAGTGCTGATTCATGTATATGCGGTGTAGTGTCGTAGCTATAGACATAGCTATAGAGCGGTATAAGGATAAAGGCAGGATAACAGGGATACCACTCCTAGACATCTCTGTAAGGACATCTCTGAATTCAGGTACTTGCTGAATTAACTGCTGCATCAACACTAAGTACTGTTGGGGCTCCATACCCGTTACTTCCTCAGGGGAGAACCTCCTTAGCATTTCAGAGCCTAGAGGGGTATTTAGGAGTTCAATAAAGTCGGCATGGTATAGATCACGGAGTTCTTGGAGCTTAGCTTCATTAACTTCGCCTAAGGCCTCAATCAGTATGAGGTGGCGTCTGCCATCCATGGCGGTTACGGTACGTAGAACCTGGTGGGGTAGTAGGAAATAGTAGAGGATATCACGGTATCTAGGTATTGTGACGTACTTAATGA
>CAZUAD010000148.1:415-1830 GCA_964618155.1 uncultured Desulfurococcaceae archaeon | reverse complement strand
CACAGGCGGAGGTTAACCCCCACCAATCCCCCACAAAAACAGAGGGTATAAGAAATGTTAATGTATGGGATTATTAAATGGTATTGAGTGGAAGGCTCTTTATCATACTATCGTTGCTGAGGCTATTTTTCTGGCAAGTTTGGAAATTCCATAATGGAAGGAGATGTTTCAGTAGTGTTTTTATTAAGTACTATGACTACATAATTTATATTCGGAAAGACATATGGTAAAAGAGAATAAAGTCGATTTTCTTAAGGTAATTGAGAAATTAGGTGCGTTAATTTATGAGAATGCTTTCGTTTTATCTTTAATGTCTTATTTGACTATAGTGCTAGTGATATTTACTACTATCAGGTCTGAGGACTTTCCGTTAATAATTGAGCTAGTTGCCTCATTAGTGAATAAGGATAATATAATGATCTCTATGAGTTCATTAGCGCTTTTATTCCTGATATTAGAAATGATACTTGTTACTAAGGCATTAAGCAGGAAAGATAAGAAAATTCAAGACGCCTTAACTAAATCCTTAGGCTTAGTCTTAGTCTTATTTTTTGCCATGTTATTCACATTACTCATACTTAGTACGACTTCAATAAACGCAGAAACCCCACTCGCTTGCATTGTTTTCATAATCCTATGGAGCGTTCTAGTATGGGGAACTTTAATATGCGCACCAACATATATATTTTCCCTTATAGTCGAACAAAATGAGGAAATCCGCATAATATACGGTTTCTTATTCTTCATATTGCTAGGACTAACATTAACTACTTTAAAGATCATATATCTATTAGTCGTGTCATCAATGATCTTTACGTCGGCCACCATGTTAAAGGAACTTCTTAAGACCCATCAAGTAAAAAATAAACATTAAGAACTTAAGAACTAAAGATAACGTTGAAGTTAAAAAGCATCATCTCACACTCATTCTTACTAAATACTCATAATGTCGTATATTTGGTGCTTTACTCATAACCCAAGAGCCATTTTCATTTCTTATCCTTAATCATATTAACTTACGTTATTTATGCATGATATCATATCAGTGTTGTTTGTGCTGTGTTTATTAGTTGTTCTATTGCTTGTGTTATGTGTGGTGGTGTTTTTGGATAGTATGTCCCTATTTCGTAGTTCCTCTTTAGGTTTGTTTCTATGATGTTTGCTGATGATGTTAGTGATGGTCCTTGGGGGTTCGTTACTATTTTGGCGTGCAGCCTTCTGTAGCAGTATGTCTCTATGTCTATACTGACTCTCTGCTTGAGTTGCTTGATTATGTCTAGGTTCGCTTTAGTTGGCCTTACCACCACCCTTACCTGCCTTAACGACTTATTTATCTTTGCCACACCCTCAACTATGTTTATTAGTGAGCCATTAACCCATGGTGAGATTATTACTGGTTCCTTAGCGTCGTATAG
>CAZUAD010000148.1:0-405 GCA_964618155.1 uncultured Desulfurococcaceae archaeon | reverse complement strand
TAGTCGCCGGGCATGGTCCTAATTATGTCTAACTCACTGAAGTACTTACCTACCTCATCGATGACCCACCTAAACTCCCTCCTCAGTAAGAACCTTCGGTTAGAGACCTCAATAAGCCCTAACTGGGTGGCTAGAGGTATGAAGAAGTTAGTAACTACGAACTCATTGAAAGGCTTAGCAACACCACGCCTCCTCATAACCTCCCTACCAATACCTAAATCGTAAAGTATGGATGTCCAGAACCTCATGCACCCACCTAAATCCCTAACAACATCCTTAACACTTACGGGGCCGTGCTTAGATAGGTACTTAAGGAAGACGTAGAGGGGGTACCAACTAAGGAATAAGCCCCTAAAAACACCTACCCTACCAGACTTACCGACCTTACTAACCCTCCTAAGCAGA
>CAZUAD010000147.1:0-1849 GCA_964618155.1 uncultured Desulfurococcaceae archaeon | reverse complement strand
ACCTTACCACCATGGATAAGTGAAGTTAAGAGTAAGGGTTAATAAGGTTAATATCTCACTCTCTCATTAAACCCCCTTATAGGCTTTAATTATCTCTACGGCTACCATAAGTGAGAACCCAGTATTTAACTCCAAGCCTAAAGGTATTTATCCTAGGGTGAACTCCTTGACCTATTACGAGCTAATAGATAAGCTTAGTAGGAGGTTTAGTGAATGGATTTCCTACTTAGCCTTAAGGGATCTAGCTGAAGCTGACCTAGTATCAGCAATAGCATGGGCTTGGTTCTCACTATTCACCCTACAAATACTAACAACAGGTACTAGTATTGAGGTTAAACCCATCAGCCCCCTTAAAGATCCGATTACGGCACTATATGTTTTGCTCTTATTTGCAATAGCACTAGTTCTCTCAGGAGGAATCTCCCTACTACCAAGGTTAATTTATGCTCGAATCCAAGTACGTAAAGCCTTCTTAGCTCGGTACGCGAGTCCTTTCTTCACTAGGAATCCGATCCCGAGTTCCTCCTCATCGCCAATTAACTACTACGCTAAACCCCATATTAAGTTTCTCTAATGTTGATAAAATAATACTGTCTTAATTTTAACCTCATCTCAAAATTTTCTCCGCTATTGATTTAACAAGCTTTTTCACTACATCATATATATCTTCAATATCTTGTTTAGTACACCATCCTTCATAGAAACATACATGTAAGGAACTTGCACGTTGAAATGCAGCTCTAACCCATTCACCTAGTTCCTTAGCTACTTTATCCTTGTACTCCCACAGCTCTTTATGATTACTAATCCTCTTATTATCCCTCCAATATGCATAAGCCTTAATACTTAATGCTGTTGCTCCCCAAATTTTTTCAGCTGATTGACGAATATTACCCTTAGCGAGATTCTCTTTAGCCTCCTTTAATAACTCCTTAGCAGACTCTATGTACTCTCTTGCTCTATCAGTAGGGTCAAGGCCTTGTGAGAGAATTTCAATTATATACTCCTCGAGAGAAACACCTCGTCTTTCTGCTTCTCGTTTAATACGCTCAACTATGATGTTAGGGATGGTGATTATTGCCATGTATTAGCACCTATCCCAAGTACTATGTTGTAATCGGGAATTTATTAGGATAACAGTAATCTTAGGATTAATGTTTTAAAGGTAATAAATGCTACCATTATATTTGACTACAAGGATACGCAATAGGTGTACATGTTGAAAAGGCTTAGATTTGGACCAGCAGGCAAGCCCATAGATTACAAGAAAGCTGATATAACTGGAGTCCCCGAATTCCTAAAATCTATTGGACTAGATGCTTTCGAATATGAAGCTGTACGTGGAGTTAAAATTAGTGAAGCTAAGGCATTAAAACTCGGCGAAGAGGCAAAGAAAAACGATGTAGTTATGTCCCTTCACGCACCATACTACATTAACCTCTCATCTAAGGTTAAGGAAACTGTTGAAAAGAGTAAGAGGTGGATTGTTGAAGCAGTTAAAGCAGCTAACTGGATGAACGCCTACGTCGTAGTATTTCATCCAGGCTACTACAAGGGAGTACCTCAAAGTGAAGCAGTAAGAATGGTAATTAAGGCATTAAACGAAGTAAACGATATCATAAGAAATCAACTAGGAATAAAGAACGTATGGTTAGGGCCGGAGACTACCGGTAAGAAAAGTCAAGTAGGATCAGTAGACGAAGTAATAGAAATATGTAAGAACGTTGAAAAGTGTAGACCAGTAGTTGATTGGGCACATATATATGCTAGAAGTCTAGGCATGTTCATTACCACAGTTGACCACGTAGTATCTGTTATAGATAAAATTGAAAAAGAACTAGGAACCGAA
>CAZUAD010000146.1:0-1919 GCA_964618155.1 uncultured Desulfurococcaceae archaeon | reverse complement strand
CATTACCCAGCCCCCATTATCATGCTTATTAACTTCTTAGCTATAATTCCTAACCACCCAATCTTCGGTATATGAGTTACATACTTACCGACAATCATTTCAGGTGTTACTAACTTCCTATCAGGTTCCCTATTTGCATCTCCTTTAGTAACGAAGAATATCTTGCCATCCTCCTTCACGATCTTAATGACCCTATGAACAACTATATCACCAGTCTCGCTCACATAACCTATCACATCACCTACATGGATATCCTTAACACCTCCAAGGCTTACTGAAGCTAATAAAACTACATCACCTACATCAAGAAATGGTCTCATGCTACCGCTAACGATTATCAAGGGTTTAATACCTAAAACACCTATGGGTATAAGTACAAGCATAACCACTACAGCAGTAAATATTAAATGCCTAAGAACTCCACTTGAGCCACTAGACCCTAGCTTAAACTTAGGTTCTAATTTGGTGCTTAAGTACGCATATGCAGCAATTATAAAGCCTATTAGTGCTGATGTAGTACCTACAAAGCCTAGGACATACCACTTAAGATTAGGTAGGACCGGTAGTAGTTTCTTGGATAATTCTAAAGTAGCAACATAAGTAAATGAAGCTATAGGACCGCTATTAAAGCATATGAATGAAGCTAATGCACTTCTAGCTAACAGTGGTAACATTATGGAAGAAAACCACTTAAAATAATCTATGTCGAGGGAAGCACTAATTATCCTGGCAGGTGATACGTAGATTAACGCGAATACTATTGAGGGAATTATTAATGCCAATGATTCAGACTTACGCTTTAATAATCTTATAGTAGCGTACCTACTAAGTTCAATACCTAGTGTCTGAAGTACTGTATAGACAATGTTGATTATTGATGTAAGACCTAAGGTGTATGGTGAGAGACCAAAGCCGGATATAAGTCCTAGTGGTAAATACATGGTCAAATATGTCATAGCGCATAGTAATGCTACGTAAATACCTCTAATCTTTACTGCAATGCTTACATACCTTAGGATTATGAATATGAGTAATAGGTAAGTAAGTGAGGGGATAAGGTAGTAGGAGGCTAGACCTAATACTTGACCTAAAATGTAAGGTGTTAAGTATGATGTTAGGAGCAGTGTAGGTATTGAGAGGTATGCTGCATGGTATCGACCCCTAACTTGGCTCATGATTTCATCCTAACCGTTATATAGCTTAGCCTTAATCTTCACCTTAACATAACCTACAGAATCCTCAGGTGCTCTAGACTTTAACTTCATCTTAATAAATATTAATAATTTCTCACCGGGATCTAGAACCACTTTCTTGACGCCCGTTAGATTAGCTCCACAACCCCTTATAATGTTATTTAACCCCTTAAGTGATGGTATCTTAAGTAATACTATCTTTTTAACCTTTATGTACCTAGCTAATCTACCAGTCTTCTCTATATCTATGTCATCCTTATCAATGACTACAGGGACCGTACCCTCATTCTCAGCTATAGCAATTACGTATCCTCTCCACTTAGGGTAAGTTTTATTAAATTTAACGTCTATCAGGTCATGGGATTTTATCTCACATGAGGATGTACATACATGGTGGCAATGGGGACATGAAAAGGCCTTGCAGTACTTATACCCCATGGAAAAATCTCCTGTAGCTACATAAGCATTAACCCTTAACCTTTCAGTCCAGAGCGCATATGCAGCTGTTATAACTATTAAGGAGGTGATTACTATAACTAATATTACAAGATAAATAACTTTGAACTTAAGAAAGAAAGACCTACGAGAGTATTTCTTGTTAGGAAAAAGGGTTTTAATTTTCATTCTTACTACCCCTTACTTTCCCTCCTTAACGTCCGGGGGTTGCTGCTTCGTATTCATTCCATTGAATGGCGTCTAAGCTTATGGTAACACTTAATGTAGCAC
>CAZUAD010000145.1:0-2076 GCA_964618155.1 uncultured Desulfurococcaceae archaeon | reverse complement strand
GGCTTAAGAGAGGATATAAGGTGTATTATATTAGGAATCGTTGTTTGGTCGAGGAAATAATGGATATTATACACGTTAATTGGAAGTGGATAAAGTTGCTTGCATCCCTGAACAAGATTGATCTGTGTACGTATGCTCTAGTTAAACTATATGATCACATTATTTTAAATAATGTTATAGGAAAATTCTTTACAGGACAATCATTATCGGGGAAAGAGATGTCATTACTTGGAAAGATAGTTAATTTAAAGTTTACAGCAAGAACTTGAGCATCAATTTTGGATACTTCACCTATAAACTCGGTTGATGATATTCTAGCCATTATAAATAGCCTTGATCACAAAGACTATTTGATAAACTATATCCATTATATAAAAAGGTATGAGCCTTCATTCCTTTATGAGTATTGCCACAAACCAGTACTTAGAAATGAGACTGGATTAAAAGCTTGAAGCTATACTAAACATAAAGGCATAAAGGCCTCGGCGCCCTATCCTGGCTACACGGGCCCTGTGACTGGTTTATCTCTGTGGTTGTTTTGCTTTATGTTTGTGGGATTGTTACTTGGTTATTTCAGCTAGTATGGTTAGTCCTAGTATGTATGTTGTTATTGCCGTTATTAGTCCTGTTAGTATTGTTGATAGTTTTACGTACTTACCTACTCTTCTATTTATTAAGACTATGAATCCTGCGTAGGTATGGGTTATTGCTGTAGCAATAAATGCTACTCTAATCACAGGTGATGTGTGGAGCCTTAATGCTTCAGTGTAACTTAAACCCGTAAGCACTTCTACGACTAAGGGGTTGAGTATTCCGTAACCACTCACTATGTAGAGAACTAGGAGTGCGAAGAGGGGTATTGAAGTTAGCTCGGTAATCCTTAGGGCTATGTAGGTAGCCTTGCTACTCCTACCTAAGCTACTCATCCCCTCATCCTCTCATACCACTCATTAAGCCTATCAAAAGTCATTACGTAAGGTCTTACAGGTACTCCAACAGGCATTATATAGAGCGGGTGTTCACTAGGTTCAGCATTAATTATCCTAGCAACCCAGTCATCGTAGAAAGCACCAACAGCTACGGTACCTAAGCCTAAGGCCGTAGCCATTAGGTATATATTCTGACCTACGTGACCAACTTCCATATAGACATACCTATAACCCCTCTCACCATAGACCCTCGTAGTTCTCTCATAGACAGCACAGATAACTATGTTAACAGGTGCATCCCTAACCCATGGCTGATCTAATGCAGCTCTATAGAGTTCATCCCTAACATCACCCTTCTTGACGAGTATTAAAGCATGCCTCAATATATCATACTTATAGACGCCCGCCTCAATAAAACCTCCATAACCTTTAACACCCTCCTTACCTATGACGACATAGACTTCAAGAGGGTACGTAGCACCAGCACTAGGTGCTGCTCTAAATCGCCACCTAAGCTCAGTAATGCCTTGTGCAGCCCACAAGATCATTGATAGCTGATCTATAGTTAGTGGTTCAGGCCTATAGTCTCTTAAACTCCTTCTCAGAAGTATGGCCTCCTCAACAACCATTCCAGTCATCTTACGTGGTAGGGGGAGGAGTATCTCACCTTTAGATACGTTAACGGCCATTAAAGTCCTCCTCAAGAACCTATCCTCAGGTGATACTATTATGTATATTGCGTAAGCTACTATAGATAGTGCTATTAGAAGTGATATAGCCCAGAGTAAGGTATGCTTGAACTTCATAATCCCAAGTACATTACGTTTCAGCTTTTATTAAAGACCTATCCTCCTCATGTATCTCTCTAAGTAATTATCAAGCTCCTTAATCCTTGACAACCACCTACCGTAGTCCACTAATGCTTTAATAGCTCTAGCGGCCCTTTCAGGTGATATATACATAGGGATACCCATAGATTCAGCCTCCTTAGCGTAGTGAGCTGTGTACTCACCACCAGTAGCTACACCAACTATTGGTATCGGGTAGCCCAACTCTCTAAACACCTCCTTAACGACTTTCATAAACCTCTTATTGAGCTCCGGCGTTATTCCGGGGACCATGTAATATGGAAGCCATACTACAGCGT
>CAZUAD010000144.1:0-2119 GCA_964618155.1 uncultured Desulfurococcaceae archaeon | reverse complement strand
ATACAGAAACACCAGGTATACCAGAGTTAAGAGCTGCTATAGCTGATTACCTTAATGAAAGGTATGGTAGTGATGTTAAGCCTGGTGAGGTGATAGTAACACCTGGAGGTAAAGGTGCAGTATTCTTAGCTGTATCGTCCTATTTATCACCGGGTGATGAGGTCATAGTACCTGAACCATCATATCCAGCCTATCCTGAGGTCGCCAAATTTGTTGGTGCTAAGGTTAAGTTCATACCCCTAAAATGGCTAGGACCCCAAGAAGGTTTTGCGTTAGATGTTAACGCTATCAATGAAGCGATAACCTCGAAAACTAAGTTAATAGTTATAAATAATCCGCACAATCCTACAGGTGCTGTTTTCAGTCCTAAGCAGGTCGATGAAATAATGGAGATAGCAAGAGATAATAATGTTGCTGTACTAGTTGATGAGATATATGATAACTTCATCTATGATGGAACACCGTTTAAATCATTCATATCATTTAGTGATTGGAGGGATTACATCCTCTACGTTAATGGGTTTTCAAAGACCTTCTCAATGACTGGTTGGAGGTTAGGGTACTTAGTTGTACGTGGGGATGTTGCCTCAAAACTTACAAGGTTAGCCGTTAACATATGGTCATGCCCTGTATCGTTCGCTCAAAAAGCAGCTGTTACCGCACTTAAGGGTCCTTGGGAACCTGTTAGGTCGATGATAGAGCTATTTAAGAAGCGCAGGGATTTAATAGTTAAGAAGTTAAGAGAGATCCCTGGCTTTGAAGTATGGCCAAGTAAGGGAGCGTTCTACATATTCCCAAGAGTTAGTAATGTACTTAAGGAGATAAAGTTAACGGTTGAGGAATTTGTTGAGAACATATTATACAATGAATACGTAGTAACACTGCCAGGAACAGCATTCCCTGATAAAGCTGGTAAGGACTACATAAGACTTAGCTTCGCTACAAGCCTAGAAAACATAGAGGAAGGAATTAATAGGTTAAAGAAGGGTGTTGAAAGACTTCTATCAGAGAAGGGTAAAAGGTAATTCATAAATTTTTAAGTCTTAAACCTACACGTTAATTACGGATGAAGAGTGCCGTCGCTCCTGAACGGTGATTGAAGAATCCCCGGCTGACTTCTAATCTACCTTACCTCAGGAAACTTATAGAAAGGAGCATACTCATCGATAACTTAAGTCAGAATTGGTTATCCTTAGTAATGTCAAAATGTAATGTTAAGCTACTACAACTCTTCTTATTCTGTACTTGAAGTATGGTCTTGGAGTTGAACTCCTAAGTAGCTCTAGTATCGCCTTCCTAATAGCATCACTTCTCGTCATACCATTCCTCATAGCATACTTATCAAGCTCTTCAAGCAGCTTCTCATCAACCTTAAACGTTACCACTCTCATGGAGATCCCCTTTTCTTCTCACTTAAGTCATATTTAAGAAATTCCGGTAAGTGTTTCCAGTGAGGGGGAGTTACATGAAAGTATTCTTGAATACTTTCATTGCGGGTAACTAATAAGTTGGGTAATACCTGTGATTAAGGCTACTATTAAGGATGTACTACTACCTCGCTTCCTAAATAAAGTACTTGAAGATATATCAAATAAGGATATATTGCTAGTACACTTATCAGAAATCTTTAAGTACCCTTCTTTAAGTATTTAATGCCCTTATAGTTCATTATGAAACGACAACGGTGATAGAATTAAGGGATTACATAACGAAGTATTAGACCTTAGTATGAGGTCAAGCACCTCCTTAAATAGCGAAGGTTAAGGATAATTGAGAAAAGACTACAGTATAGCTTAGCGTTTAAGGCCGATACCGATTGAGGTGATGTTGGGGTTCACATTAATTTATGGTGGGGCCGCGGGGATTTGAACCCCGGACCACGGGGATTCCCGCATGAGGTGGACCCGAGCCCCGCATTCTACCAAGCTAAACTACGGCCCCATGCCTCCATGTTTTAATCATTACGGGTTTTAAAAATTTGAAAATGATACAGTAGTTACTTTTCCAATACATCACCTATTAGATCCATATACTTTAGACCAGAACCTGTTAGAATAAGGATTACAGGCTCCTCTATCTCTCCTATATTCCTTAGATATTCATAAGCGGCATAGACAGT
>CAZUAD010000143.1:0-2132 GCA_964618155.1 uncultured Desulfurococcaceae archaeon | reverse complement strand
CGATAGCACATCCTAATCCTTCAGCTCCTAATCCCTTACTAATCATTCTCTCCGTTGGTGGTGGTACTTCAGACATCCTAGCTACTGAGTGGTAGTCACCTATGGACTCAACCATAGATGCTAAGTAAGCAGCAAGCATTCCTAGTGCGAATGGGCCATAAAACCTTAATGGACCGAACGGCATCGGTATTGGTGGCCTTACGTACCTTCCTGTCTCTATCATTGTCTTTATAGATGTCATATCTATAGCGCATGGAGTACCCCAAGGTATAGCACCAGCAAACGTTGCTGCAGCTACTATTGCCCAAGCAATTACAATACCTAATAGGATGGAGAACATCTGAATTAGTACCCACCTTCTACCAATTACCTGGTTTAATATAATTATGAGGATGAATACTAGGAAGCCCTCCCATACACATGTAGCTGCCTGTGGAAATGCTACATCGAATAGTGATAGACCTATTAATGCGACAGTAGGACCTATGCTTACTGGTGTAATATACCTCTTTAACTTACCCGCAATACCGGAGTAGCCCAAGACTATCTCAAATGGTGCTGCTGCGAGTATGGCACCACTTATGTACGTAGTAACTATAGCGAATCTCTGCTCAGGTGTTGTTGCTGCTACGAACGCGTCAAAGCTTGGGTAACCTTCAAGCTTTGCTATGAGGCTTGACGACATTATTATAGCTATGGTGGGGCCGAGGAATGAGAATGAACCACCTTGAATAATTGGTAATCCGCTACCTGTCTTGGGCCATGTCTGCAGTAACGTTGTTATACCTGATACGAAGAATATGATGCTAATGGTCTCAGCGATATATATCCTAGCAATACTCTCAGGTATCTTATACTGCTGAGCTATTAGGAATCCTAGTAGTAGTGGTATTGAGACTGTTGCACCGAACATAATTAGGTATTGCTGAATACCTAAGAATAACGACATTACGAATGGCGGTTTGTCCTCAGTACTGTATATGATCCACCTTCTTGGCGATTTCCTAGCTAATTCCTGCCATTCCTCAAAGGTCTTAATCCTCCTAATAGAGGAGCTACGGGCTTCTGCCATGGTGAGAATCACCCAACAAACTTACATTATAGATATTAAAGGAGTAGTATAAAAAATTATTGTTAATACATTACTTCAGAAACCAATTTAGTGCAATATCACTTAATAATTATTCGAAACATTATAGCGTACCTTAAAAAGATTCTGTAGAGGTGTTTAGACTATAGTGGAACACTACTTCTTTATGAAGGCTTCAAATTCTTTTTCTATGTCTGGTAGTTTTGGTTTTTCAGCAATCTTCAATAATTCTGAAGGTACAGGCCTGTAACCCAACTCCTTCTTAAATGATGGCTTAATATATGTCTCCCACTGCTCCTTCGTATTGTAGAATACTCTTGCACCTCCTAGTTCATGCTGGTATTCGGGGTAGGGTTTCTGCATTGCTGCAGGCATTATGGCACCCATTCTGAATCCGTAGTAGCTTTCGAATGTTGGCCACCACTCTTCAACACCTAAAACATCAAAGGCGTACTCCATCTTAGCTAGGTATGATGGAAAGCCAATACCTCCCTGTCTAACAAAGACTATTGTGTGTAATGAGATTGCTATTTTTTCATTCCATAACCTAGCATTTATTACGCTTGCTAATGTGCCATCATCAAGGATGCCTATCTGAACCCATTCATCCTTAATTCTCTTCCTTAACTTAGCTAGTAGTTCAGCATATGTTCTAGCAGCAACTAAATCAAAGAAGTCTACTGAGATCTCTAGGTCTATCATCTTCTTTAATGCTTTAAGAGCTAACTTAATATCCTCTTCAGTAGCCATTCTAATGATTAACTTCCTGCCTCCACGAATTTCAACAACCTTAGGTTCATAAGGTCTCTTTAGCAATGGCGACTCTGGCGGTCTTAATATTCCTTCGATCCAGTTAGCTAGGAAGGATAACTTATTATCTTTTAACGTTGTGGGTACGGGAGGTGAGTAAGCCATAACCTGCACCACAAGAAATCTTAAGGTAGGAGTGCCTTAAAACTCTTTACCAACTATCCTAATTCCCTAAGCGCAACGCCCTTCCTACTAATACGGACTTCAGATCTACCAGGTTTTAACTTTATTT
>CAZUAD010000142.1:0-2169 GCA_964618155.1 uncultured Desulfurococcaceae archaeon | reverse complement strand
GCCTCCTAATCAACACTACAACTCTAGAACTAACCTTAGGAGCAGGGAAAAACGATCTAGGAGGATAGATGTTGCCAAGCCTACACTCCATCAAGTACTGCGTTATAATAGTTAACCTACCATAATCTTTCGTTGAAGGCTTAGCATTCAGCCTTTCAGCAACCTCGTTCTGAAGAGTTAACACCATTCTCCCTGCATCACTCCTATACAATGCTAATAAAAGCTTAGACGATATATGATAGGGAATATTAGAAACTACAGTATCAACATAACCTCTAAAGAAAGGCTCCTTTAAACCATCACATATAACTACCTCTAAATCAGCATTAACATTACCTCTAATACCCTTAAGAACAGGAGCATACCTCTCATCAACTTCAATAGCTATAACTCTCCAACTCCCACTACAACATAAATAGTAAGTTAAGGTCCCTATACCAGCACCAATCTCATATACTACATTAGGCTTAAACATCTTAACCCAATTAATTACTTCATGGATAAGCTTAGGGTCAATAACAAATGATTGACTAAGCTTCTTCCTAGGCCTTAAACCATAATACCTTAAAATATCCTTAGTCCACTTCAACAACTCTCGCTTAGAAGGATAAACTGGAGGCAGGGGGAATTGTTTACTCAAAGCCCCTTTAACCTATAAAGCTTAATCAAGTACCCTAAGTAAACACCCCTATCATGAGTAGGCTTAACGAAGAGATAATACTTCTCTCCGCCCTGAAGTTCAAGAATAATCCTATCAACAATAAGCTTAGCAGGATCATTAATCCTAGTCCTCTCCTGAAAATCACTAAACGATTCAAAAGGCTTCTTTTTCCTTTCCTCCAAAATAATCTTCAAAGACTTTTTACCAATACCAGGCAGTAATTCAAGGGCATGGAACTTCAATGTTATTGGCTCAGCTATGTTAAAGAAATCGACAAAAACAAACTCCTTCTCAGTTACAATCTTGTAGATTACCTGGTACAGGTTATCTCTTGCGACAGTAGTTAAGTCATCATAGGTTATCCTACCATAGATATGGGATATTTTATCTCTTAACCCATGTCCAATATATACTCTTTCACCGAGCTCGAGATAGACTCTAGGCTTAGGTCCAACCTCAAGTAACGTGAAATACTTTTCACCAATTACCTGCGCTATGGGGTTCCTACGATGTTGAGGATGCCTATCAAAGGGATTGCCTTGAGGGAGAAAGTCGAGTACATAAGCGTATTCTTCATGCCATTCCTCTCTATGCCTAGGCCTAGGGGGATGAGGATACTTGTACATTTACTGCACCTAACTAGCTCTGTAGTGAAATAGTTATCAAACCATATTATATCACTTACCATATTGGTATCAAGTAAGAGACATCATATATTACAGTAGTAGTCATCTTTAGGAAAAACTCATTCACTACCCTTATACTTCTTAACGACCTCAAGAATCTCGTTCAGGGCATCCATATCAAATTCCTTGGCCTCATAGGTGAGGAGGGTCCTTAATTCCTCAATTGTATCAGGACAAATGCTAATTATCATAGCTATAGTGCGTTCATCTAAATCAAACTTCCTTAACTCCTCAATAAATTCTTCAACCTTATCTTCAGGACACTTAGAAAACTTAGATAGGTACTCGTAAACTCTCCTAATAAGCTCATTAACTTCACCTTCATCAACTCTCTTCCTAAGAAGCTTCTTAGCAAGAGGTAGTGGTAGATTCTTAGACTCTACAACTTCAAATGACAATCCGAGACTACACCTCCCCTTCTACTTAGGCTAAGGGTAAAGGAGCCTAGGATACAGGTTTACTCATTACTTGTGGTCTAAGGTGTTCAGGTCTAACTATAAGTTTCTTAACCTTACTTCCAACTCTTACTTCAACAATATAGCATTTACCCTGCTTTCCTACAATAGTTCCGGTCTTACCATGATAGCGTCTATGAGGCATACCACTCATAACTGATGGATTAATCACTATGTTAACCTTATCTCCAGGCTTATACTCATACATTAATAGACTCAATGGAGGTATTGCTCCCTTCTCCCTAACATGCTTCCTCAATAGCTTTCTAGTCCTATGTCTAAACCCCTTTGGCGGCTTCACCATATACTACACACCTCTACTACACCTTTGAGTAAGCAGTATTTAAGGATACTTTCTTCTACTAAG
>CAZUAD010000141.1:0-2215 GCA_964618155.1 uncultured Desulfurococcaceae archaeon | reverse complement strand
ATGCATTAGTATAGCAAATTGTTGAAGCAAGAGTTGTTTTTCCAGAACCTGGATGGCCCGCTATTACTATTGATACACCCGGTGTTAAAGCATCACCTAGTAATCTATCTAAACCATCAACGCCTATGCTAAAAATATTTTCCATGCCAAGATAACCCTACCTAACACTCAGTAACTCTACAATTAAAGTTGACCTTACCATTCGTTGTGATGCAGTACGTCACACTAACTACACTTAGTAGATTAGGTAACCCTACCTTATTTCACAATGATTAATTATGTACTCAAATTAGTTTAGAAAGCACTGAACTTCATATTCTTAGTTACTTTGTAAATTCTCCATATTAATTATAAGTCTATCTAATGTTAAGAATTTTAGCATCAACATTTACTATCTCAACTTTGTTAATAATGCTTAGTACTTGTGTAATGTGAAGATGTTATAGCATTTCTTATATGAGAATTCTTAATTGGTTGTCTTGAAATTATGCTGATCATGATCATTTGAATCAATTTCAGTTATTCCCACTTAAGTAATTATTATGGTTAAGCCCTGTTTGATCACATAGTTAGTGTTACTATTGATGCGTAGCCTCATACTAGCATGGGAGAACTACATGTCCATCATGCTTGGAGGGAATATCGGTCATGATAATTGACAGGCTTTTAAGAAATAGCTTGAATAACTAAAGTATTTTTTAAAGTATTCATGAGTTACATGCTTCTTGCATGACATAGTTAGTATCTCGTTATATTAATTTAATCTCTATCTCAGGGTTAAGTTCTTTTAATGCATTCATTACATACCTGGTAAGTTTAGTGACATCTGTAGCTCTAATAGGTATTGCGAGCGGTGTTAGTTCAACTGAGAGTGTTGTTGAGCTATTTGACACCGATTCTATGAATACCTTACTTTCCTCAAACCTAAACGGTAATTCTGATGATATTCCCTTAATTTTATCTATAACCTTCATATTTATGTTCATTAATGCATCATTACCTCCTAAACCGTTTAGTTTTAACCTAAGGAATATCCTCGGTCTATACTCTCTAATTATCGAGTTAACTAGTAGTGAATTAGCTATGTAGGTCTTATTACCATGTAAGTCCTCTAATACTGAATTAAACAGTTGTACATCAACTATCCTACCCTTAAGTACCTCACCTGTTTTAGGTATTACTATCTCTATCCAGGAACCCTTAGTAAATTTCTGAAGATGTACCGTAATGAATGCTGTAAATTCCTTGATTTCGTAGTAGAAGAGTAAGAAGGTTAAGACACCAATAATTACGGCTATGACATAAGGTGTTAATGAGGCTGTAATTAGGTGTATGCTAACGACTATTATAGATGCAATTATGAGTATATCAAGAACCTTAATAATTATTGTTCTAGCACTAAACGATATAACTCTATTACTAGCTAGCGTATTAACAAACCATACTATCAAGAACCTAGTAAGTACTACAGCTATTACGAATAATGATATATTAATAATTATCCTAGTTACTTCCTCACCAAGTACTTGTGTGATTATCGAAGTATCCAATACCCACTTACCCCTTAAACACCTTTATAATATCGTCACTTTTAGTTAAAACCATTACTTGATTACCACTGAGTAACTTACTATCCTTATCAGGTATTTTAACGTTTATTCCGTCAAATATGAAAAGTACGTAAGTATCAGGTGGTAGATCTACTTCCTTAAGACTCTTACCAACAACCTTATCTGTTTCAGTAATGGTTATCCTAAACAATTTGTAATCGCCAAACACTCCTAGCATCTGCGGCTCTCTAATACTCTCAAGATAACCCTTAACTAAGTCAGCAGTTACTGCTGGTACTGATATAGGTATACCTAGACCTAATTGAATTATTAACTCAGCTATCTTGGGATCCTTAACTCTAGCTAGTCTTAATGGTATGTTGTATAGCTTAGCTATCGTTAACGCAAAGACATTAACCTCATCTCTATCCGTTAATGCTAACACAGCATCTAAGTCAGGCATTGATATATCGGAGGTATATATGCTTATGTCTGTAGCATCCTTATTAATTACTATTACATCATATTTACTGCCGATATCTGCACATTTATTTGGATCCTTTTCAACAATAACCGCTTGATTCTTCTTTAGATTTAGAATCCTCAGTAACTCTTTAGTTACTACGCCACCACCTATGATGAGTATCTTCATTACATTACCACCA
>CAZUAD010000140.1:0-2220 GCA_964618155.1 uncultured Desulfurococcaceae archaeon | reverse complement strand
GTTTTAGCATTAATCTACGTACTAACCGCATTAGCGGTTCTTATACCTATATCTAAGTTATTGGGGGTCTATGAGAAGAGGATGAATCTTTCTAGAATACTTAGTGATCTTAGCAAGTTAGGGAGTAAGCTTTCAACATTATCACCTGAAAAGGAGAAGAAGGTTAGGATGTTAAGGGATAGGTATAAGAGGTTAAGGAGGAGGGTTAGCCTTTTCATAATGCTTAATCTAATAAGTATGTGGACAGCAATATTCGTAGCTCTCATAGCCTCACGATTTGTTTTACTAATTACGGCATCGTTCTTAAGGCTTGAACCTTACATTGCATCACCTATAGATATACCGTTAATTAGTGTTGAAGGATACCTTAACGATACGTTCCTACTACTCGCCCTAATACTTGCATACTACCCACTCCATACCAAGTGGTCTGGTCTCTACAAGTTAAGAGAGTCCTAACTACTTAGCAAGACGAAAACCTGGTATAAGATTAATAAAGCTACCTACTAAAGTTCGTGGCAGGGGTAGGTGCTTGGTTAGACCTGCGTATAGGTCTAGGTCGAGGAAGAGAATCATTAGGCGAGTACCTAGTGGTGAGGCTAGAGTATACTTTAAGAAGAGAAGGAATTATGAGGCTAGGTGCGCGATATGCGGTAAGCCGTTAGGTGGCGTACCTAAGGACTATAACATCATTAGGTGGGGTTCTAAGACTGAGAAGAGACCTGAGAGGTATTTTGGAGGAGTTATATGTCCTTCATGTCTTGCTACAGCACTTAAGCTAGCTATTAGGGGGGCGTGAATTAGTTTTTGAGTAATGAACTTGATGCCTGCAAACTCGGCTTAACAATAGCAGTTAGCGGTTTACCAGGTAGTGGTAAGACCACCTTAGCTAAGCTCCTTGCTCAAAGGTTAGGTCTTAGGTACCTATCCCTTGGAATGATTTTTAGGGATATAGCTAGGGAGAGAGGTTTAAGTCTTGAGGAGCTATCCATAATAGCTGAAAGAGATCCTAGTATTGATTACATGATTGATGAGAGGGCTAAGGAGGAGGGGAGTAAGGGCTGTATAGTAATTGATGGGCACATATCAGCTTGGATACTTAAGGATATAGCACATCTAAGGATAGTTGTTATAGCACCCCTTAAAGTACGTGTTGAGAGGGTAGCGCGGAGGGATGGTAAGAGTTTTGAGGATGCATTAAGGGAGGTGAGTATTAGGGAGGAGTCGGAACGTAGGAGGTATAAGAGACTCTACAATATAGATGTTAATGATTTAAGCGACGTAGACTTAGTGATAAACACCGGTAAGTTCAATATTGAGGAGACGTTAAGTATAGCTTTAGAAGCAGTCAAGAGAGTTCTTAAGAAGATCTCATTGAGGTAATACGTAAAGCTTAAAGCTGGACGTAACTCCTCTAGTTGGTGTTAGGGTATGCCAGCCATAGAGGTTGGTAGGATTTGCGTTAAGTTAATGGGTAGAGAAGCTGGTAGGAAATGCGTTATTGTTGACATAATCGACGAGAATTTCGTACTAATAACAGGTCCTAAGTCGTTAAGTGGTGTTAAGAGGAGGAGAGTCAACATAAATCACATAGAACCATTAGATAAGAAGATTGACATACCTAAAGGTGCGAGTGATGAGGAGGTTTTGAAGGCTTTAGAATCGGCAGGACTTACGGAATTCATGAAGGAAAGGGTGAGGATTACTAGAAAGCATATTTTAGAGGCTAAAGCTGTTAAAGGGTAAGGTATCGTTAAATCTTTACTGCTTAATCTTTAACGATACATTTTTACTGAGAAGTACTAAGTTACTTGGTGATAGCTATGAAGGAGATAACTAGTAAGGGAATAGAGTTCATTCAGTCTCTAGATAGTTTTGCAGGCGTAAAGCGTAGATTTGTTATTAGACGTGAGGATGCAGAGACTAGTGAGGATTACGGTAAGATACCCTACATGAGGGATGTTAAGGAGTTACTGAGGTTTGGGATAATAAACTTAGATAAACCACCTGGACCTACAAGTCATGAGGTTGTTGCTTGGATTAAGAAGTTATTAAATCTTAGGAGAGCAGGTCATGGGGGTACCCTAGAGCCCCCGTAAGGGGGCGGGGATACCCCAAGGTCTCAGGTGTACTACCTGTAGCTCTCGAGGATGCTACGAAGATTATAGGTTACTTAATGTTATCAAGTAAGGAGTACGTAGCTGTAATGCAATTACATAG
>CAZUAD010000139.1:0-2352 GCA_964618155.1 uncultured Desulfurococcaceae archaeon | reverse complement strand
CTAACTGACTCCTCAGAAGTAGGTAGTTGGTACTTAAGGTATGAATCCAAGGATGTAGGCTATGTCATTGCTCATTACGTTGATAATCACTACTTAGCCCTTAGTAAGCTAGGTAGTGACGCTACTGATAGAGAGATCTTGGAAGCACTTATTAAAGCTGACTTAGAACCTAAGTGGGCCGTTCCCGTCGAGGATGTAGTAGTGTATTTAGCTATGAAGGAGTTCATTGATAAAATTAAGCAGTATAGAGATGATTACCCCAACGATGAAGGTCGAAGGGCTTATGAGACCTACATGAATAGTGATGATTCAATAGGCTCATTAGGTAATCAGCTAATGACCTACATGAGTGGAGGTAGCGGTATTCGTATATCCTTTATTAAGTTAAGTAGCGAGGAGGGCGCTAAGGAGTCATGAGTAAGGAGAAGGAGCTTGAGGAATTAGTTCGGAGGTTTCTCATAATCATTGGCGAAAACCCTGATAGAGAAGGGCTGAAGGAAACCCCGAAGAGAGTTGCAAGGATGTGGCTCAATGAGCTAACACTGGGTTATAGGGTTAATCCTAAGGATTATGTTAAGGTGTTTGAAGTTGATGAGTACCTTAGATATGGTGACATGGTTGTAGTTCAAGATGTTCCTGTTAGATCTATGTGTGAACACCACCTCCTACCTTTCTTCGGATATGCACATATAGCTTACATACCTAACGATAAGGTATTAGGCTTTAGTAAATTCGCACGTATCATTGAGGTATACTCTAAAAAGCTTCAGTTACAGGAGAGATTAACTCAAGAAGTAGCGGATTTCTTAGTTGAGACCTTAAATCCCAAGGGGTTATTACTAATGATCGAGGCCATACATACATGCGCACTCATAAGGGGTGTTGAAGAGCCTATGTTCATGATAACCTTAGCTAGCAGAGGGGTATTTCGTGAAAAACCTGAACTAATTAATGAGGCATTAAGTATTATCAAGAGTAAGCTCGCTGATCTTAAGAAGTTAAGTACCTAGCTTAACACTAATTAAGAGTAGTTACGCACATTATTGGATAAGCCCAAATAAGCTTAGAGTAGGAGTTTTTAATTTCTGAGGTGATTTCTCTTTGGTGTAATATATGAGATTTATTCTGGTAATTGCGGTGCTTGCACTATTACTAATACTACTAACACACATAGTTCATGCCCAAGAAGGTGAGAAAGGCTTTAAGATTGAGGACATAATATCTGAAGCGTTAAAGAACCCAAAGGTATTAGTTACCTTAGCAATTCAATTTGGATTAGGACTAGCTCTAGGGTATGTATCGGTTAAGGCTTTAAAATACATACTAGCATTCATAGGAATACTGGTGCTAGGTTCCGTACTCTCGGTATGGAGCCTTGGCGGTAGTGTCGAGGACTTTATGGCTAACCTAGGTTACCAAGCACAGCAATTACTTCCCGTAATTAAGAACTTCCTAGCAACACTAGGATTACTAACCGTAGGACCAGTATCCATAGGCTTCATAATAGGTATATTGCTAGGACTAACTAGGAAGTAAGTAGGTAATGTTTAGACTTAAAGACTAAAAACTATGGCTATTATTTTGTTTTACATAGTTAAGTCCTACATTAACCTGTAGGTGTAACACTTTTTGCTCTTAACTTATCTATTGCTGAGCCTGCCGCAATTAGTACTAATATCCATGCTATGAATGATGCTAGCGATATGAATATCCCGACTATGAATAATATACCCGCCACCAAGAACAAGGTCTCTTTTAACCTGTCATTTAACCTAAACATGCCGACAATCACACCTATCTGGCCTATGAGCAGTAATATTCCTGCGATGATTAATAAGGCAATACCACCAAATAATAACCCTTCAGACTTAGCAAAGATTGCAGAAATCATTATTAAGGGGCCTAGTATTAGCAGTATGAAGCCGATTACGTAACCTATCTTAACAAGTTTATGCGGTATCCCAAAGGCTGACTCATCATAATCTCTAAGCTTGGAGAATGATGGTATTAAGAAGGCGAAGAGGGCTATTAACGCGATTATTGCTGCAATGATAATTAACACGAATATCGTTGTAGCAGTTGCTACCGCAGTAGCCACACCTTTAATCATCATGGCTGAGCTAAATAATGCAGGTAGTATCAGTATACTTCCAACACCTGCCAATAAGGTGCTCACTATGAATAATATCGATGCGGTCCTTAACTTTTCTAAACCTTCAACTAAGTATCCTAACCTAGCTTCTTCACTAGAACTCATGGAAATTACCTCAAAAACTTAAAAAAGGAGAACCTATTAAGTATTTCCCTTAATTAACCTACTAAGAACTCGAATAAGTTACTTTACTACTACAT
>CAZUAD010000138.1:0-2375 GCA_964618155.1 uncultured Desulfurococcaceae archaeon | reverse complement strand
GAGTTTGTATAATATACCTAACTAAGTTTGTATTAAGTACCTTTTAAAGAATCATTAGTAACGTCCGTCTTAAGGATTTAAGTCTAAGTTTAAAACTTTATAGTTGGTGAATGATTTGCTCATAGGTATAATTAAGAATTCAGCCCTATTAATAATCGACATGCAGAGAGACTTCTGCTCAGGAGGTGCACTCCCCGTACCTGGCTGCGATGACATAGTACCCATAATTAATGAGTATATCGAGCTATTTCAAGGTAGGAAGGTAATAGCTAGTAGAGATTGGCACCCACCTAACCATATATCATTCAAGAGTAGAGGAGGACCTTGGCCACCACACTGCATTCAAGGAACTAAGGGAGCTGAATTCCATCCGAACCTAAAACTCCCTCGTGATACCATAGTCATATCTAAAGCCTACCTACCTGATAAGGAAGCCTACTCAGCCTTCGATGGTACTGAACTTCACTATGTACTAAGTAAGTTAGGTATAAGGCGATTATTCGTGACGGGAGTAGCTACGGAGTATTGTGTTAAGGAGACTGTAATTGATGCTCTTAAGTTAGGTTATGAGGTTGTGGTTTTGGAAGATGCCATAAGGGGTATATCATTGAAGGGATCCGAGGAAGCCATTACTGAAATGCTCATGAATGGTGCAGTATTAGCTAGTATTAAGGAGGTTAAGGTATTCGACGTCTAACGACTATAATCAATAACGTTATGGTAACACCTACCGCTAGTCCTAGTGCGAATGTTAGTACATTACTTACCTCAGCTGCGTGAAGAGGGCTGATGCCTCTTAATGCCTTAAAGTTAAGCATCATTAAATACCACATGGTGTTGGTTATCGCTAGGTCGTAGAAGTAGATTGAGTAGTAAGGATTAAGCTTAAGGAAGCTATTACCTCTCTCGATATACGTTAATGTAATTAATGGTTTAAATCCTACGGTTACGGCTTTCTCAGCGAGAGTTAGCGACATATTCTTAAGCATTAGAGCCCTCTCAGTAACATTCTTAGACAGTACCGCACTTAGGTAGGACGATATCTCAGCTATGGTTAACATATCAATTGCTAAGGTTCTTACTGTGTTATTGCTTAGGTATTTAAAGGCGTCATTGAGTAGGTTTTCAATTTCAGTTAAGTAATCACTATGTTGTGGCGAGAGTATCGCCTTCAGGTACTCAAGGGATACCTTAGTATAATACGTTAATACTCTTGCAATCTTACTGACAGCTTCTGAGTCAACTTTAGCGTAACTTTCCTTACCTACTATGTTTAAGACTTCACACCACCTCATAACGCTATTACTTCTCCAGAGAATGTAAGCTCCTTCATACACGAGATTGTAGAGAGAGCTTAAGTTACCTATATCTATCCTACTAAGTTTATCTTTGAATTTCTTGAATTCTCTTTCAGCTTCATGAAACCTCTTAACCACTTCAACAATTATACTTAATTCATCAATACTGAATTCCTTGCTCTTATTGAATTTAATGATAAGCTTATTTACCGTATCTGAAGCATTATTTAAGGTATATTCGATATTGAGTAGTAGTTCATCTAAGCCTTCACGCCCTCTCGTACGAGCTTCTATGAGCCAGTAGGCAGTACTTAAGTCGATGAGTGCTGCAAACATGTCTGAGACAGCTGAGTAAGGTGATCCCTGCGCTAACTCTCTCAAGGATCTTTGATAGAGCTTATCAGCTTTAATACTTAAGTTAGCAACAAGGTTACGTAAGCTTAAGTCATTAATCCTGCCTACTCTTTCCCTAATATCTTCACGAAGCTTTGCTAATGAGCTATTAAATGATCTTATCCACGTCATTATTAGGTTTCTAAAGTTGGGATATGAGTTAATGCTTAGATTTACTCTCTTGACTAAGGTCCTCTGTTTAATACCTAAAACGCTGAATAGCTCCTCAAGGTTTGAGACCTCAATGAGTCTTATACCACACTTCCTACTGATTTCTCTAAGATTTACGGTCTTGTTACTTTTAGCCTTCCTAGCAATGACTTGACCCTTAGGGATAATGACTACCTTAATACCTGCTCTACAAGCCGCTTGAATCTTCTCAGGTAATGCTCCTACAGGGCCTATGGTTGAATCGGGAAGAACCACTCCTGTTATCGCTATTGATTTATTAAGCTTAACACCTACTAGTGATGCGGCAATAAGGGCTGAAATAGCTGCACCAGCACTTGGACCGCTAACTAGTTCTAGATCGGGACTTAATTCTATGAAGTAATCGTTACTTAGGTAGTTGGAGCCAATAATTAAAGCTCCCAACATCGTAGATAGTATTATTGAGGTTTGAAAGTCCTTATCAGCTAAGGCGGATAGACTATAGAATATCCTGCCACTTCCTCTACTAACTCT
>CAZUAD010000137.1:0-2385 GCA_964618155.1 uncultured Desulfurococcaceae archaeon | reverse complement strand
CCGTCCTGATCCCTACCCTCAAAACCTACGTCCTTAGGGATTACCGTGGCTAGAGCACTCCAGTAAGACCTGGCCGCCCTAGCCTCAATACCCATAACCTCCTTCCTAAACTGACTTATGTGCTTCTTACTTAAGGTGAGTAACTCATTACCTAAGTCCTCAATACCGTAAGCAACCTCCTTTAACTCAGGGTCCTTAACGGACCTAGCTAGACCTAGTAAGTACTTGGCTTGATTCATGACCTTAGCGTAAGCTATAGACCTAACTAACTCAATACCTAAGTCAGTAAAGTAAGCCATGTACTGAGCCCTCCTAACATCTACGGTCCTAGATATGTATGGATGGTAAAGTCTAGAGACAGGGAACCCCCTACTATCAAGGACAACAACATCAACACCGTAATCAGTAAGTAACCTTAACGCCCTAGAGGTTATCGATATACCTGAGGTAGTTAGAATGACCTGCTCAACCTCAGATAGGGGTACCTCCCTAGAGCCATTACCGTCCTTAATGACTAAGTAACCCTTCTTAACACCTACCTTAACACCGTAGCCAGTAATGATTACGGCTCTAACCACCCTTACCTCACCCCGCAAATACTCTTAAATGGGCATGACTCAGGACATTGGTCCGCTGGCTTAGGCTCGTAGTCACTTAGTAGCATGTCTATGGTGTCGTCCCTATAGTCTATGAAGTCCTTCCTTAAGTCTGAAGAGAGGTATATAGGCTCTAGGCTAATCCTAGGTATGCCCCCTACGTTGTTTATGTATATTATCATGCCATAATCTATAGGTAGCTCAACGTTCGACTCAAGAACCATTGCGTAACCAGCTAACATCACCTTATGTATGTCGTTAGGCTTACCTACCTTAAAATCAATGACTAAACCACCCTCCATAACGGCATCAATCCTTAAGTTCTTTGAGAGACCTAGGTACGAGCCATCAACCCTAACCTCACTAATCCATGGTAACCAGGAGTTAAGAGACCCTCCTACTGTATTCCATGAAGCCTCACTAATTATCTGCGTGATTAGGTATTCTGAGAAGTCCTTAAACCACTCTTCAAACCCCTCAGGTATGTCTAGCCCAGTTAAATACTTACTAACCTCCTCAACCATAACACCGTAGAGCTTCCATGGCTTATTATTGAGCACTAAGTACTTCCTAGCAATCATTGAGACCCCATGAATAACTTCATGAACTAGTGAACCAACCTTCATAGGTAATGAGGGCTCGACATGAACTCTTTTAACCCTCCTTAACCAAACATCCCTCTTAGTAGGACAGTAAGAAACGACATCATACATAGATAGACCTAGGTAAGCCCTAGGCTTAAGTGGTGGTCTATCCCAATTCCAACCCCTTAAATCCTCATCAATACCATCATAAGACCTCCTAGCATGGAGCTTCCTTAAAGCCTTAGCAACCATGTAGTTCGGTACCGGCATCTCTCAGCCCCCGTGATGTAGGGCGCTAAATAATCTAATTAAGAACTCTATCCATAAACGCATCAAACATGCCCGAAAAATACTTAGGAAGATATATAACTCTATCTAAGTCCCCATGTAGATAATTAATAATAATTCCTATGGAGCGAAGATGATGTAGCTACTCCTTCCTAAGAATGGGGCGTTGCATGGCTTGAGGTATTTAGTGGGCTTAGTATTAAGATTGAAAAACTATCTAAGTGAGGTTATTCGTGAGGTTTAATCATATGGGCCTGGTATACGTTGATGGTATAGTGAAGCATGGTGAGAAGCAAGTAAGGGTTAGATTCCTTATAGATTCTGGGGCTACTTACACAGTACTAACGAAACACGTGTGGGAAGAGTTAGGTCTTAAGCCTATTGCTGAGATGGAGTTTGTTTTAGCTGACGGGACTGTCGTTAAGAGAGGTATTTCTGAAGTATTGCTTGAGCTCCCCGGCTACGGCGAAAGACACACGCCTGTAGTTCTTGGTGAGGAGGGTGATGTAAACCTATTAGGTATTGTGACTTTAGAGATATTTGGGCTAATCCTAGACCCCTTCAAGAGGGAGTTAAGACCTATAAGGGCACTCATGATGAGGTATCTAACGGGTTCTTGATGAATCCCCAGACCTTCCTACTATTTTATCCTTAATTACCCCCTTAATGCGTAGGGTTTCGGTTCGTGTTTAGGTTCTTGAAGGGATTGAGCTGTATTAAGTTAAGGTGAGGGTGAGGTTTATGTTTATTTCTTGTGATATATGTTATTGGTGGTGTTTTGAGGACTTTCGTGTTTACGTTGGGTTTTCATGAGGATCATGTTATTAGGAGACTTCACATTCATAATGCTTTACGTGAGGATCATATAGTTGTATTTACCGTTAGGCCCGTAGCTACCGCCGTTAAGAGGGCTTTCG
>CAZUAD010000136.1:327-2552 GCA_964618155.1 uncultured Desulfurococcaceae archaeon | reverse complement strand
CACGATTGGTAGCTCCTATAACTACTACATTCTGTAGCGTTTGAATACCGTCCATTTCAGCTAGTAGCTGGTTAACTATTCTATCAGTAACTCCGCTAGAGTCATATCTAAAGCCTCTAGCAGGAGCTATCGCATCTATCTCGTCAAAGAATACTACAGCAGGAGCTACCTGTCTTGCTCTCCTAAATATTTCCCTAATAGCCTTCTCGGATTCTCCAACCCACTTGCTTAGAATTTCAGGACCTTTAATTGCTATGAAGTTTGCTCCTGATTCTGTTGCTACAGCCTTAGCAAGTAGTGTCTTACCGCATCCTGGTGGTCCGTAGAGGAGAATACCCTTAGGAGGCTCAATACCTAACCTTTCATATGACTCTGGATGCTTTAATGGCCATTCTACTGCTTCTCTTAGTTGTTGTTTTACGTCATCTAGACCTCCAATATCATCCCAATGAACCTCAGGAACCTCAACCAAAACCTCCCTCAAAAGTGTTGGATGAACTAACTTCATTGCTTCAAGGAAGTCCTGCTTCCTTACTTTAAGCTTCTTTAGCCTTTCAGGAGGTATAGGCTTATTTAGGTCGACCCTCTCATCTCTAAGGACTCTTCTCAACGCATTCATTGCTGCTTCTTTAACTAGTGCTGCTAAGTCAGCACCAGTATAGCCATGAGTAATCTCAGCTATCTTCTTCAGATCAACGCTTTCATCTAAGGGAGCATTCCTAGTATGTATTTGGAGTATCTCATACCTACCCTGTTTATCGGGTAAGGGTATCTCTATCTCTCTATCAAACCTACCAGGTCTCCTAAGTGCTGGATCTAGAGCGTGGGGCCTATTTGTTGCACCAATGACTACTACATCACCCCTACCCTCAAGGCCATCTAATAGTGTCAAAAGCTGAGCTACCACACGTCTTTCAACTTCACCAACGACTTCATCTCTCTTAGGTGCTATAGCATCTATCTCATCAATAAATATTATTGCCGGTGCATGCTTTCTAGCCTCCTCGAATATCTCTCTAAGTCTTTGCTCAGATTCTCCGTAGAACTTACTCATTATTTCTGGACCATTAACTGCTATGAAGTAAGCGTCAGATTCTGTTGCTACAGCCTTAGCAAGTAGTGTCTTACCAACGCCGGGAGGGCCTATGAGTAAAACACCCTTTGGTGGCTCAATACCTAACCTCCTAAATAGCTCAGGATGTTTTAACGGTAACTCAATAAGCTCTCTAACACGTTCAATTATATGTCTCATACCTCCTATATCTTCATATGTGACCTTAGGTACGTAAGTTAATGTCGGGGATCTCTCAAGGACCGTTATCTTGGTTTCATCGGTTATTATTACAGGTCCTGAAGGCTTGGTATGAACAACATAAAGTAGTGTTGGCGCACCCAGTAGTTGAAGAGGTACCAAGTCACTCTCAACTATGGGATAATCAAGTAGCTTTTTCTTAATGGCTCTTAAAGTACTTTCGCTTCTACTTATATCGACTGATGAACTACCTGGAGCAAATTTAACGTGTGTAGCAGGTCTAGCGTTAGCTTTTCTAACTATTACCTTCTCACCTATGCTAACACCAGCGTTCTTCCTTATGATGCCATCAATACGTATGATATCCTCATGCTCATCCTCCTTAAATGCAGGCCATGCTATAGCTACCGTAGTCCTCCTACCGGCTATCTCAACTACATCTCCTGGATCTATGTTCAGCATCGTCATAACTCTTTCAGGAATCCTAGCCTTACCCCTCATAGCTTCATATCTCTTAGCCTCAGCAACCTTCAGTATATACTCCTTATATGTACTTCGCATTAGCAGAACCTCCCGTAATATAGTGAAAACTATAAAGCTTATTAGTTACTAGGATTCGTGATAAACATGTCAAGGTATAGTACAAGATATAGTTAAGACACCTTCATTCGCCAGCAAAGGCCTCGGTTCGAGTCACCAGTTCAATATCAACAGAGGAAACACCAGGTATCTCCTTAATTACTTCCTCAATCTTCTCGGTACCCCCCTCATACATTTCAGGCATTACTATGTAGAGTCTTGGTACGTATAAACCGAAGGCAACATACACTTTCTCACTCTTAATCAGCTGAAACTCGCTTGGAAGTTTCTCCCTTATCTTTCTGATTACTTCATCAAGATTTACATCTAAGCTTTCTGGGTTTACTCTAACTACAACTAAAACCTTTGACTTTTTGGACACGGTGATCACCTC
>CAZUAD010000136.1:0-317 GCA_964618155.1 uncultured Desulfurococcaceae archaeon | reverse complement strand
ACCACAGTTAGGACATACAAACTTAACGCCTTTCTCGTAAGGCGGTATAGGTCTACCGCAACTACTACATATAGGTGGTGTTGCTGCTTCAATTATGACTGGTCCCTTGCTTCTTAAACTTGATTCCTGAGCCATTGCCTCCTACCTAAGCAATCCTAAGTTTGTGGTTTAAAAACCTACCGCGAGGGAGTGTGTTAATAAAACTTTATGCTAGTTAAATCCCTTACTATCTAGGGTGAAGGTTTGGGAGTTAATATTAGGGACCTAATTCCTAAGGAGGCTATTAAAGTCATTAATGACTTAAGAGAGCTTAGGGG
>CAZUAD010000135.1:0-2553 GCA_964618155.1 uncultured Desulfurococcaceae archaeon | reverse complement strand
CTTGCTTACCTTGTCCAAGGAATCATAATAATAACAGTCATCGCGAGTGAGTTCGTAATTAGGAAATTAGTTATTGAGAGAAAGGTCTATGGTGAGTAGGTATGATATCCTTCATCCAAGACTTACTAGCAGCAACTTTTAGGATGCTAACACCTATAGGCTTAGCTGCTATGGGGGAGGTAGTAGTTGAGAGAGCAGGCATACTTAACTTAGGTCTTGAAGGTATAATGCTCTTTGGTGCGTTCATAGGCTTCATAACAACATACTATACGCATAACCCATGGCTAGGTGTTTTAGCTGGTGCTGTATTAGGTATTGCGTTAGCATTATTCTTCGGCTTTCTAGTAATTACTCTAGCCTTAGACCAAGTAATTACGGGTCTAGCAATAGACATTTTCGCAGCAGGTGCTACATTCTTCTTCTACAGAGCGGTCTTCGGCTGGTATGCAAGTCCCGTACCACCTAAGGTCGATGTCTTAATAACGGAAACACCTATACCCTTACTTCAGTCAATACCCATCATAGGACCAGCACTATTTAGGCAGTTAATATTTACATACATACTTGTATTCGTACTAGTACCATTAACGTATTATGTATTCTATAAAACGAAGATAGGGTTGAATCTTAGGGCATGTGGTGAGGATCCCTTAGTAGCTGATTACTTAGGTGTTAACGTTATTAAGTATAGATATTTAGCCTTAGCCTATGAGGGTGCATTAGCGGGTATTAGTGGCGCATTATTCACTACAGCACTCTACAATATGTTCTTAGACAATATGACTGGTGGTAGAGGCTTCATAGCTATAGCTATGGTAATTCTCGGTAGGTGGGATCCCTTAAAGACACTTCTAGCCTCATTCCTCTTCTCAGTTGTTGATGCTCTACAGCTTAGGATTCAGGCTATGAGGATTGAATGGCTCCCATACCAGTTCGCCTTAATGCTACCATACCTAGTAACAATTGTAGTACTAGCAATATTTGGTAGGAAGGTTAAGGGCCCAGCATCACTGGCTAAGCCGTATAGGAGGGTTAAGTAGTAGGAGCTACTTTCTTAGTTTAAAAGATTTAGTTACCTTAACCATAACCCTTAAATTCTCCTCAGGAGTGTAAGGTGGTACTTCACATCCCGTGCTCACTATGAGCCTTTCACCATCAGTTTCGTTTAGGAGTTTTAAGACCATATCTCTAATTACTTCAGGAGTGGATGTATAGAGTTCTCCAGTACCTATGTTGCCCATGAATATTGTCTTAGGGTACTTCTTAAGGGACTCACCTACATTGATGTACTTATCGATACTTAGAGCGTGGGCATTGGACTTAACCATGAGGTCTAGAACCTTCACTGCATTACCGCATATGTGTAGTATGGCCCACATACCCTTAGACTTAATCTCCTGAATAATCTCCTCTATAGGCTTAAGTAAGTAGTTCTTAAACATTCTAGGACTTATTAAAGCACCATTAGGCTCTAAAACCATAATGCAATCAGCCCCAACGTCGTAGAATGCCTTAACAAGGTTTAGGGTTACCTTCTTAAACTTGTCTATAGCTCCTAAGGCAAATTCAGGATTTCTTACTAGGTTCTTAAGCATGAACTCGATACCTAGGACATTAGATGCTAAAGTTAGAGGTCCCGTGACATAGGCACATATGAGGTATCTATCTGAAGCTTTATCATGAAGTACTTTAACTGCCTTAAGGAATTCAGGCACCCTGCCCTTGTTGTGGATATCCTCATCTAGATTACTGAGATCATCTAAGCTGCTGAGGTATAGAGGCTCTATAACTGATGGTATGAAGTCCCACTTGATCTTACATCCATAAGCTTCAGGCTCTAAGGTTAGGTCCATATACATGAATATAGCATCAACACCGTAATGCTCTGCAATCCTCATCTGGAGATCTGCCATAACCTCACCATCACTTGCAGCCCTCTTAGGATCAACACCGTAGATATAGGCTGAGTGGAAACCTATTAGGGGGGCTACGGGGGGTCGCTCAACGACACCATACCTTAAAACTTCCTCGACATAATCCCTAGGCCTCATAGATAACCCCACAATATACTTAGTGGTGACTAGAACTAATTACTTACGCTGGTCTCTCTATAACCCAGATCTCACTTGTATCATCATCCCTAACGAACACTAACTTACCAGCATAGTATTCTAGTCTATCACCATAACCTCTAGGGTAGAATGGTAGTTGAACGTTAAGTACTGTGAACGATCCGTCAACAGGTGAGACCCTATATACGCCACCCATCTCCAACATAACATATAGGTAGCCACCACCCCAACACATACCAACAGACCTATAACCACTAAAGGAACCCAACACACCCCAACCACTAGCAGGATTATAGTATAGGAGAACAGGGCTCGAGGAACTACTATTCAATGCTAAAAGAAATACATGAGTAGAGTTACTAGCTGAAACACAGTACTCAGTACAGTTAACACCTTTAGGTAGTGTCTCATTCTTAATAATATCGCCTGAGTGTAGGTCTATGACTAAAGTATTATTCCAACCATAACCTTCCATAATAAC
>CAZUAD010000134.1:0-2593 GCA_964618155.1 uncultured Desulfurococcaceae archaeon | reverse complement strand
GCAGTCGTAGGATGGATAATGGGAATATGGGGAGCAGTAACAGGAGGAACAGAGATATTAAAGATAATGCCGGATAGTTATATAAATATAACTAAAGGCAGATACATAGTCCTCCACATAAGAAATGAAGGAGGTGCTACAGCTGTTATTTATAAGGTAGAAATAGGTAACGTTAGCATAACTAGTTTTAATTATACAGTAAGTGATAACCTAAAAACTAACCTTAAGTCAAATGATTTCAAAACAGATCACAATACCTTACCGATTGAAGCAGGAAGAGACCTTTATGTATACATAGGAGAGACAACCGAATCAAAATTCACATTTACAGCAGGAGCCATATATACAATAAAGATCTACACTAGGGCAGGAAATGTCTATACTGCTCAAGTGACTGCTAAGTAATTTAAGGATGCACTAAAATACGTTATAGCTACATACACACATAACACACTGATTATACACAATTTTTAATCTTAAGAAGCTATATACATGCACTTTAAAATTAAAAGTTATTTGGATTAAGTTAACGGCGATAGGTATTAACATATAAATAAAGTAACTAAAGATAATTATGCTTAATACTGTACTATTGCATAATTATTAAGATCCCACACTCAAGCGATGTGATGGCCAAAAAGGACTTTATTAATTTTAGTACTGAATAAGGACTTGGGTTCTAATGTGTTAAAGATTTCTAAAGCTCTTTCACCCATTGCTGCTATTGTTATAATTATAGCTATTGTTCTTGCTTTGACCATTGCTATTGTTGGATGGGTTATTGGTATTTGGAGCTCTATTTCCAGTGGTACCGAGTTATTGAAGATTATGCCTGATAGCTATATAGATGTAGCTAATAGATTAATAATTCTGCATGTTAAGAATGAGGGAGGCGCTGCCGCCATCATATATAGGGTTGAGATAGCAGGTTTAGCGACTGCTACAGCCTATAAGAGTGATAGTGTAACAAGCGCGTTGAGGGAGGTGCATATAGAGCCAGGTGATGACTTAACCCTCATAATACCTATCACCAGTGGTTCCCTAACACAAGGTGCTATATACACGATTAAGGTCTACACTACCTCAGGGAATGTCTATGCTACGCAAGTAGTAGCTAGGTAAGATATCAGGCTATCCTACCTAAACGGTAGCATACCCCTGTATACGTAGCCTGTCTCAGTGTATGCCTTAACCTCTACGTAATTACCGAGACTAAAACTGCTTTGCACTCTAATCGAGATCCATACGTCTGTTCCAGGTCTTAGGGATAGTCCTTTATTCGTGAGTTCGGCATGACCTGAGTTTACGGTTAGTATTTCGGTGTTTTCTGTGCTTATCCTTATGTATGTACCCCCAACTTCTATGGCGTAGACTATGACTATAGGCTTTATGTTACTAAACATGTGTAGCATTAAGATGTAGTTACCGTCCTCCTTAGTTATGTAGCTATCACCTTTAATTAGTAGGGTTTCTGGGTATTTCTCGAAAAGTGGTGTTATAGCTGTTATTATGTGAGATGTTAATGCTATTGAGAGTATTAGCGCTATGGATGTTAGTATTAGGATTGCTATAGCCTTACCTATCACCCCCGCCACCCCCTACGGGGGTATTAATGTTCCAACACTTCCAAGCATTGCTATTGTTGATACTACGGCTGATGCTAGTGTTAGTATGACTGAGTGTGTAAATCCTGCTGCAGCTGATAGCTCCTGGATCTTACCTACTACGAAGCCCATGAGCCATGAGCTGACCATAACTCCAACAACGGTTACGAGTAGTAGTAGCGCTATGTCCTGTGGTGTTATGGTCACTCTAAGAGTACCTAAGGTGACACCACTAGCTATCCCTGCACTAACTATTGAGCCTCCGAGGATTGCTATGGTTAGTACTGTTGATGCAGCAAGTAGTAGGGATCCGAAGTAAAGCATTGCCGCATAAGGTCTTAACCTCTTCTTCAACTCATCCCTAAACTCGGCGATAGCTCTAAAATATCTAGCTATAGAATCTAGTACATCAGGTGATCCACCACCGTACTCGATAGCGTCGACGAGTAGTCTAAGTACTGCTATAGCTAACCAACTCTTGTAACCCCTAATAGCAACCCTAACAGCTCTCTCAAGATTAGCACCAAGGGTTAATGCTGCAGCAACCCTCCTAATAATCGGTGTGAAGGTACCGTAATCCCTCTCAGAAACAACGACAATGCTCTTCTCAGGACTTAACCCAGTCTTCCTAACCTCAGCTAAATCCCTAAGGAAGTTAGCTATATGGTTATGGAGTCTAGCCTCTAACCTCCTAAACCTTAGGTATGAGTACATAGGACCTGCACTAGCTATGGATAGTCCGAGTATTAGTGATACGATAACAACAACTATGTGGTAAAACCTGATACTCGTGAAGCCAAGCATTAACTCAGTACCACCTGTTACTACGAAGAATGTTAGAGCTACTAGAACACCTATTGGTGCTGTTATTACGAAGAATGCGTAGGGCTCCCTATTACTAATGGGCGTTTTAGGTTGTGATGAGTCTATGAAGAATAGTATCATGAGCGTTATTAGTGGTAGTCCTATGAGGCTATAAACTATTATAC
>CAZUAD010000133.1:0-2648 GCA_964618155.1 uncultured Desulfurococcaceae archaeon | reverse complement strand
ATTAATTATTTTTTCATTAATATTATAGCTTAAATTTAACTTCAATCTTATCACTCTCCAATGAAGTTACTATTTAAAGGTAACAATATGTTGTATCCTTGAGAAGAAAATCTATCAATACCTATATAAGGTATAAGTTTCAGTACCTCCTTGGGGTTACGCGCATCTTCAACCTTGCATACTACAATAGCACCGTGGGATAAGGCATGAATAGGTAGCTTAGGTGTTGATGTTCTAAACGACCAACCTATATACTCAATAGGCTCTCTATTACTAATAATACCTAAGATTAATACGTCAATATAAGAGCTATTAGTCCATGGTGTCTTAAGCCTTAATCTTAATCCAGGTTTAGGAGGCTTAGCACCATACCTATTCAACGTAAAGAACGGACCTATAACCTCGAATACAAGTAAATCACCTCTGCCTATCTCAATATCTTTTAAGTTTATACTGACTTTCTTGAGATGTAGTAATGCTAATCCATAACCTCTACCTATGGCCCTACCTAATCTAATGACTATTTCGGAATTAACGTAAGTATCTAGTACTTGACATAGTGTTGACTCCTTTAAGCAACTTACATACCCTGTAAACCTATTACCAGGCTCTACGTACTCGTAAGCATAAAGTACACCAGGTACTGAGCTTCCTCTCGCCCTCTCAACGCTAGTCTCGATGTATGCCCCCTTACTTGCTGTAACTACGTACCATTTACCGTCCTTTAAGTTAATAACTTCACCTTCTACACTTTTAACTTCAAGACTTCTCTTCAAAGGATCATTAACTTTAACCGCATTCTCCTCTAAGGATCTCTTGCTATCAATTATCGTTCTTAGTAGCCCCTCTCTAAACGCATTAATGTCGGTACCTCCTTTCTTAATGTTATCCACTAATTTCTTAAGATCTATACTATGTACCTCCTTCTCGGATTTGAATCTAAAGTTTAAGGCATGAGCAAAGAGTGCTTCATTATAAAGTCTTAAACCTTCCCTGCTTATGTACACGGCAGGCGTTATGGAGTGTATAGGAGATAATGCCTCTTTATGTGCTACATCTGACTTTATGGAACCTTCAAGTATTAATGATGTGAATAACCCACCTCTGACTATCGAGCCCGGTATATGGTTAGCTACGGTAGTATAGAGAAGCCCCCTAATCCCACTCATGGAGGTAATTACAGTAGGAGTTTTGATAATTAATTCATACCTATAGACTTCTACACTCATGAACGATCACCTCAGTATTGACGCAATAATTTGATCTTTCAGCAATTCCTTTGGTTCTTGAAGAAATACTTTAACATCGGATACTGTCATCCTCCCTGAATATGCGTACTTAAGCTGATGTATCGCTATTATTAAGGCCCTTATGTAATCACGTAATTTCTCCATATTATCTGAATATAACACTATGTCTGAGTAGAATGTTGTATTTGGCGAAACCCTTTCCTCAGTGTATAGTGCACCCTCACTAACTCTATTACATGTATCTAGTATTCTAATGTGAGGTTCCATTATAAGATCTACATGAGCTATCACATCAGATCTAAGCATGTAAGTGAAGGGTGGTGAATTAACTAACTCACTAATCACCTCCTCCTTTATGGGGAAGGCCGAACCAATCACCATAGGTGATGGCAGAACATCCACACCTTCAACTCTTAAGAGTTCATTAACAATGTTTACATTAACTATGTTAAACTTACTTAGTAAACCCAGTATCTTCTCTAGGTTTCTCCTAATTAAACCTTTGAGGTAGGTGCTTGGTATGCATACTACGTATTTGCCGTAACCTAGATGTTTACACTTAGTAGTTACTATATCGGCTTCTAAGTACTTCTTACCACTACCCCATAAACCTAATGACAATACCTTAATTATTAACGAAATTCTACCCCTCATTATCTACCACCTTCAAGAATCTTAGCTATCATGTATAGGTCGTAGAAAGGAATCATAGTCTTTTCTAGGATTGATTGCTCTACTAAGGGTTTTAGTGCTCTAGCTATCTCATCACCTTCAACATAACGTTTAGCTATGTATGTACTTACAATCCTTCTAGCTATTCCTATATTGCCTAAGTTAATGTAGGGAGAGGCCATGCTCAGTACTTCATGTATAGTGTTAATAACCTTCTTTATCAACACCTTATTAGTGCTAGCTTTATATAATCCTTCAATTAATGTATTTACATCAGCAGCAATGTAATCGTGTAGAACTGGATTAAGTGTTAATGCGATGTTGTTTAAGCGACTTAATTTAATGTCGTAGGGTAGCATAAGCGGCTGTAAGGATAATTCCTTACCCTTATAAATGCTTAACTGCTGAGATACCTCAGCAGGGAGTGGTTGGAATTCACTATGGTACGCTGCCATTAAGAGTATTAAATCGGTATTATCGACACCTCCTTTCTCCCTAACATTCTTAACATATGCTCTAAAGCTATCCTTACATTTTTCTAGTAACTGATTAGCTACATTAATACTTGTCCATATTTTATTAAATAGGTCTGTTATACTTGAAGCTATGCTTGTTATACCATTCCATATGTATTCACCTAGGCCCTTGATGCTATCAAGGACTGACTGCACAAAGGACTGTATACCTTGCTGTATCACATTAGCAAATTGCTGTATACCATTCCAG
>CAZUAD010000132.1:0-2673 GCA_964618155.1 uncultured Desulfurococcaceae archaeon | reverse complement strand
GAGGAGAAGAAGATATATCAAAAGTATAAGGACTGGAAAGTCACTATGGAGCTCTTTGACCGCATGGATAAGTCAGCTGTACTCATGCATGTCCTACCAATATTTAGGAATTATGAAGCAGATGATGAAGTCGTTGATAGCCCCAGGTCTGTAATCTATGAGCAAGCAGAAAATGGTCTTTACACTAAGGCTGCTGTATTAGCCTTAACCATGGCAGGAGTGAAGTAAACGTCCGTTAATTAACATAATCGTAATAATTTTTCAATGAAGTATCTCAACAACACATTACTTAGGTATTTCATCTCTCATAGTTATATTAAGCTTTTTACTTCATGCCTATATCCAATGGTGAGGTAAGAACATGGGTAAGCCTTGGTATGTAGGGTATTTTGAAGGTAGAGATTGGCTTAGGAACTTTGATTTTACACAAGAGGAGATTAAGAAGGTTATAGAGGCTGCTAAGGACTTAAAATATAAGTTTAAGGCTAAGGTATCCACTCCATATCTACAGGGTAAGACATTGTTCATGCTATTTTACAATAGATCTTTAAGGACAAGGAATAGCTTTGAAGCAGGAATCTTTCAGTTAGGTGGGCATGCACACTTCTTAAGTCCTCAGGATGTTTATACACCAACATTACCTGAGGACATGATTCCATATCAAACTGAAGCTATAAGTGATGTTGCTAGGGTATTAAGTAGATATGGTGACGCAATAGCAATTAGAATATATGGTGATGCAGCTAAATGGATCATAGGTAGGGGTCATAGGGTTGTTGAGGAGTTTGCTAAGTGGGCATCAATACCCGTTCTCAATATGGAGGATGACCTATATCATCCATTCCAAGCATTAGCCGATATAATGACAGTTCTCGAAGTCATACCTAATATAAGAGGTAAGAAGTTTGTAGTATCTTATGCCTACTCAGGAGGTCTTAAACCATTAGCAGTACCTCAAAGCGTAGCAGGTATTGCAGCTATGTTTGGTGCTGAGGTATGGATAGCGCATCCGCCAGGCTTCGAGTTTGACGATAGGGTCATGAAAGAGATTAGAGAGGTAGCTGATAGATATGGTGCAACAATAAAGATAACTCATGATATGAAGGAAGCATTTGAAGGAGCAGCTGTAGTCTACCCTAAGGCTTGGAGTCCTAAGGGGTTCTTCCCACCATATAATACTAAGGTAGATAAGGAAGGTGCTAAGGAGTATCAAAGCAAGTTTAAGAATTGGATAGTAACTATGGACCTACTTCACGAGTCAGGCAAGCCTTACTACATGCATTGTGGTCCAGCAGACAGAGGCCAGGAGGTGGAGGACGCAGTCCTAGATAAATATGAGAAGTCCCTATACTTTGATGAGGCAGAGAACAGGCTTCATGTCCAGAAGGCCGTCATGGCTATGGTAATGGGTAGTAGGTACGAGTAATAGTTTTTTAGTATATTCAATCTTAACTTGCCCGTATTAGCTAATATTTAAAAACCTAGTGATCAGTATCGTGTGTAGGAATTTGGGTGTAATCATGCCTTCAGAAAGAGATGAGAAGTATGTATTAATAGCATTAGGAGGTAATGCCTTCCAAACTAAGGGTGAGGTAGGAACACCTGAGAACTACTGGAAGAACGCTTACAGAGCTGCAAGAACAATCGTACGTATTGTTAAAGAAGGGTATAGAGTAGCGATCACGCACGGTAACGGACCTCAAGTAGGAGTCATACTCGAATGGATGGAGCGTTCTAAAGATAAGATCCCCCCAATGACTATGGATATAGCTGGTGCTATGACTCAAGGATGGCTCGGATACTTACTCATGCAGTCAATATATAACACCTTAGTTAAGGAGAATTTAAAGAATAGTGTCAAAGGTGTTGTAGCGATAGTAAACCAGGTTTTAGTTAGTAAAGAGGATCCTGCATGGAAGAATCCAACTAAGTATGTAGGTAGCTACTACACTGAGGAAGAGGCTAAGAGATTAATGAAGGAGAAGGGATGGGTGATTAAGCCAGATCCAAGAGGTGGTTGGAGGAGGGTTGTTCCTTCACCTGATCCTAAAGCCAACATCGAAGTTGAAGCTGTTAAAGCATTGTTAAGAGAGGGATGGATAGTAGTAGCCTCGGGAGGTGGAGGAATACCTGTAGTTATGAACGAAGATGGTACGTTACAGGGTGTTGAGGCAGTCATAGACAAGGATTTAGCTGGTGAAGTATTAGCTACAGCATTAGGTGTTGGGACATTTGTCATATTAACTGACGTAGATGGTGTGTACATAAACTTCGGTAAGCCAAACCAGAGGAAGCTTGATGTAACAACACCTTCAGAACTTGAGAAGTACTATAAAGAAGGGCACTTCAAACCAGGTTCGATGGGGCCAAAGGTATTAGCAGCTATTAGATTTATACGCCATGGCGGAAAGAAGGCGATGATAGGACACCTGTATAAGGGCTATGAAGTAATTAAGGGTGAATCAGGAACTATAATCGTTCCAGACTAAAAGCAGTATTTTTAAATGTATCTTAATTACCTTAACACTTATCCATAGACAAGGAACCTGAATTAGTACTTTATAGCTTTAATCTAGGTAATTTAACTTACACTTAAAATATAATGCCATGATATTCTCTTGGGTATTAAATTTATGAAAGAAAAAGTTGACATACTTATTAATAATGCATTGA
>CAZUAD010000131.1:0-2712 GCA_964618155.1 uncultured Desulfurococcaceae archaeon | reverse complement strand
TGAAGGTAGAGCGGCTGGTAGGTGCGGCTTCGGGGCTGTCATGGGCGCAAAGAACCTCAAGGCAATAGCTGTCTCAGGAAGTAAGGAACCACTTATAGCTGACCTAGGCAAAGTGACCGAACTGGTTTCCAGGGCCTTAAAAGAAATTGAATCAAGCCCATTCACACACTCTTTGAGGACCTATGGTACAGCAGGCTACATAGCTACTGGAATGTCATTCGGCGATGTGCCGGCTAAATACTTTCAGGATTCAATATTTCCCGCCTATAAGATAAGTGGTTTAGCATTACGGGAGAGATATTACATAAGGCCTCTAGCGTGCGCTGGTTGCCCAATAGCGTGTGGTAAAATAATATATTTCAATAAGTACGGCATAGAGAAGGTCGATACCTTAGAGTATGAGTCACAGGCAGCCCTTGGCCCTTTATGCGGTATTGATGACCTTGATACGATACTTTACCTTAATTATCTATGTAATGCATATGGTCTAGACACCATATCTACCGGTGTAACGATTGCCTTCGCCATGTACCTTTACGAACGTGGTGTATTAACTAAGGAGAAGCTAGGAGGCTTAACACTAAGATGGGGTGACGGCGGTGCCGTAGTAGAGTTGCTGCATAGAATAATTAGGAGGGAAGGTATAGGCGCCATACTAGCTGAAGGTACTAGAGTTGTTGCTAAAAAGTTATGTGTAAACCCTGAAGAAGCAGCTAATGTGAAGGGGCTTGAGATACCCATGCATGATCCAAGGGCATTCACCCTCCAAGCACTAACATACGCGACAAGCTCTAGAGGTGCGTGCCATCTAAGGCCTGACTATTACTTTGTTGATCAAGGCTTAGAAATTCCTGAGTTAAGTATTAAGCCCTCACATAGATTTGCTTTAACTCCCGAGAAAGTAGAGGCTTTCGTTAAGCTCCAGAATATCAGAGAGGTCTACGATTCCTTGATTCTCTGCAAGTTCTCACCGATATCGTTAACTACCGTGGTTGCATTTTACACAGCAGTAACGGGTATTAAGGTAGAACTTAAGGACTTTAACACACTTGGCAAGAGAATCTATATGATTAAGAGGTGTATCAACGTAAGGTTAGGCATGAGAAGGGAAGACGAGAAGCTACCTAAGATAGTCCTAAAGCCTCTACCAAGAGGAGGTGCTGCAGGAAATGTACCTAACATCGAGAAACTACTTAAACAATTCTATAATATAAGAGGGATAGATCCAGAGACAGGTAAACCGCTAAAAGAGAAACTTAAGGAGTTGGGATTAATGAAACAAGCTAATGATCTATGGAAATAATTTACTTAAACATAAGACTGGTAAAACAAAAAGATTAACAAGTAATTTTTCTTAATTTATGGAAAACAGCGCTTTATACATTACTTAGCGACAGTACGTTCTCCAAGGAACCCCCCATTACTAAGTAAAGTGCTTACTACTTAGCTAAATCTTAAATAATAGAAGCCTTTATTTTACTTGACCACTTTAATGAGGATCTCTGACACTCTTAAAGGGGCTTCATAGCTTCATGCTCAAGGTAAACACTTTGGGAAGACGCTCAACCCGTTATAAGTTTCTTGGCTTAATAGAGCTGTAGGAACCTCCAAATTCTCTAAATAAATAATGGACTACCTATGTTGATCCTATTTTAGTTCTCTAACTATACTACCTCACGGCCTTTTATAGCCTAACCTTAAAATTAAGGTAGGAAGGTGGATGTTTAAGTGAAGTAAAAATAATTTATTCTCCTTAAACGGTACGCTTTAGTCTCACTTTAACTGAGTTTGCATGCTCTGCTAATCCCTCCTCCTTCGCTAGCTTTACTGCATAGGGTCCTAACTTCGTTACTCCTTCGTTTGTTACGTACTGAACATCTATTACTTTAATGAAGTCGAGAACATTTAAGCCACCTCTCTTCTTGGCGAACATGTTTGTTGGTAATACGTGATTGGTCCCTAATATATAGTCACCTAGAGCTACAGGAGTATAGGGTCCTATGAATACTGAGCCTGCATTTTTGATGACCTTAGTCACTTCTGCTAAGTTGATTTCCTTCACAATAATTTCTAGGTGCTCGGGTGCGTACTTATTAGCGAAGTCGAAGGCCTCCTTCAGATCATTAACTACTATTATAGCGCCGTTCCTCTTAAGAGACTCCTCAATTATCCCACCCCTAGGCGAGGACCTAACTAAGTTATCAAGTAGCTCAGAGACTTCCTTACTTAACTCAGGAGATGTAGTTACTAAGACAGCAGCTGCTAGTGGGTCATGCTCTGCCTGAGCAATCATGTCGATAGCTACGTAGTAAGGATTGGCTGAGTCATCAGCAATTATTAGGACTTCAGATGGCCCTGCAATAAAGTCTATGTCTATGATACCATACAGTAACTTCTTAGCTGTAGCAACCCATATGTTTCCAGGCCCCACGACCTTCTCTACCTTCGGGATGGTCTGTGTTCCGAAGGCCATAGCCGCCACAGCATGTGCTCCACCAACCTTAAATACATCCTTAATCCCTATGATGCTTAAGGTCGCGAGGGTTACTGGATGTACGGATCCGTCAGGTCTTGGCGGCGTGCATACAATAATTTTCTCGACACCAGCTACCTTAGCTGGAACGATAGTCATGAGGGCTGTCGAGGGATATGCTGCCCTACCTCCTGGAATGTAGGCACCTACACTTTCTATAGGGGTCCAGAATTGGCCTA
>CAZUAD010000130.1:0-2899 GCA_964618155.1 uncultured Desulfurococcaceae archaeon | reverse complement strand
GCCTTAACATCAGCAACTATCTTATGTAATAACATTCCCCCTCCACCAATACCTCCGCCGAAGCTTAGTCTACGTTCTAAGACTAACGTCTTAAGACCCTTCTCGGCTAGGTACTTAGCAGCTGTAAGTCCTGAAGGACCGGCACCAACAATTACTACGTCAGCTTCTGATAGGTTGATCCAGTCTTCGAGTGTATGCTTTACTATGGTTTTAGTTATTAAGGACTCAAGTCTATCCTCACTCATAAAACCACCTACTCTCTCTAATTGTGGAAGTATTAAAGGTTTGATTTACTATTAACGTTACCTAGCAACTAGCCCTGCAACACCTCTCTTAAGGTACTTCTGTGTTATGAAGAAGACTATTACTATTGGTAGTGCATATACTATTGAGAATGCTGATATCTTACCATACTCTATTCTACCGTATTGACCAAAGAAGAAGTATAGACCTACGGAAGCAGGCATTAGCTCAACACTCTTAATTATCACTAAAGGTATTATGAATTCACTCCAGCTATATACGAACGCTAGTAGCCATACCGATATGAGTCCTGGGGTAGCTAGCGGTAATGTAACTCTCATAAATGCACCGATTTTAGTACATCCATCAATCATAGCAGCCTCCTCATAGGTTATGGGTATGGCCCTGAAGTAGCTCTCCATCATTAATAGGGTGAAGGGCATGACTAAGGCTGAAAGAACTATTACTAAAGCTACCATGGAATTCATTAATCCCCACATCTTAAAGAGGGTCATTAAGGGTAGAGCTATTAGGAGGGGTGGTATTAGCCTGAATATAACAAATGATGTTAGCATAGCCTGCTGACCTCTAAAGCTGTATCTAGTAAGTACGAAAACAGCTAATAGGGATACTAAGCTTGTTAACGTAGCACTTGCTGTTGATATTATTAGTGAGTTTATGATCCACTGATATGGTGGTACAACACCTACAGGTTCAACAAGCTTTAAGAAGTTCTCAAAGGAGGGCTTTGAAGGTATTATGAACTCAGGTGACATAAGGCCTGGGTTAACGGCTGATATCACTAACCAAGTAAGCGGCATTCCAAAGAACACTATAACTACTATGAGGAATACGAGTACCAATACGTTACTAATAATTAACTCCTTACTAACACCTCCCCCACTCACTACGCCCACCTCCTTAACGCACCTAGCAATCTTAGGTATAGGACTATGAGTACTAAAACAACTAAGAACATTATGTTAGCAGCTGCAGCAGCTATTGCTGGTTCGTAGACTGATATGGCTTTAGAATACACGTATAGCGTCCAAAGGATGCTAGGTTCCTCTCTAAGCATTATGAAAGGCATTGTGAAGACACCAAACGTCCATATGGTTATTAATATGAAGTCAACAAGAAATACATGAGCTATTAGGGGTAGTGTTACGTGCCTAAACTTCTGCCATGGTGTTGCACCATCTATCTCGGCTGCTTCGTATATGTAGCTTGGAATACTTTCTAATGCAGCCATGAATAATATCATAGAGAATGCAGTACCTCTCCATATGTTTGCTACTATTATGGTCTCTAAGGGTCTTTCAAGGTATAACCTACCTTCAATACCTAGTAACCTACTGAGAAGACCTCCTCTCTCGGTTATTGCAGCCCATGCATAACCAGCTACGACCTCAGGGATTACCCATGATATGAATACAAGCGTAATCGCTATGGTCCTAAGTACCTTAATCAATGTACCAAGAGGTCCCTCAGGTAACTTCATCCTCGCTACAATAGCTAATGCTAGACCTAGAAATGCCTGACCTATTAGAGCTGAGAACAGCGTGAACTTGAAGCTGTTTACTATTGAGTCTTGGAATACGAAGTCTGTTAGAATCCTCACATAATTCTGAATACCTACGAATCCGTATTTAACAGCTCTAATACCTATTAATGAATAATTTGTGAAGCTAAGGATAACGCTCCAAACGAGTGGGAAGAGGACGAATATACCTATGAAGGCTAATGCAGGAACTAGTAGTAATCTCGCAAACCCTCCCTCAAATAGTATTGCTAAACGCTCTCTAAGCGATGTAGGCACTCCTTGACCCCCAGGATAATTAAGTGGGTACTACATTTAAAGGTGATTAGTATTGAAGGGTCAAAAAAACATTGTTTTTAATTGAAGCCTACTTCCTAACGGGGTATTCGACTACGTTTTCAGCACCGACTACTTCCTTCAATCTCTTACAGTACTCCTCAAGTGCTGTATCTGGATCTGTTATCTTGCCTAGGATTATGAGCTGTGTTACCTCCTGGATTATCTTTGATACCTTCGGATACGCTGGTAATGCATCTCTATAATCTGTAAACTCTATGTATGGGCTTATGGCCTTAATGTAGGGGTCTGCAGCGTACTCTGGTACCTCAATGGCATCAACTCTAGGTGCTGGCTTAGCGAACTTAGCTGCATACTTAGCGATTATGTCCCTACTACCAGCGATCTTTATGAATTCCCATGCAAGCTTTAGCTTATCGGGGTCTGATGCTGCCTTAGCGTTAATTGCTACAGCCCAACCACCCGAGATTGTTACAAACTTCCTCTCACCCTCAGCACCACCCTTATATCCTGGCATCTTAGCCCATCCTATGTGCTTGTACTCACAGTCTAGGTAGCACTTCTTATACTCCTCACCAGTCTTACCAGCACACTGGTCTTGACATACTTTTAGTGGTGCAATACCGTTTGGTCCCCAACCCTCGTAGAATTCCCATGAGCCTCCTAGGTCCATAGCAACCTTACCCTCAGAGAACGTCTTCCTATGCACAGCCCATGGGTCTGCAGCTAGGTTGTACTCAGGTGATCCTAGTTTGTGTGTTACGTATACGTCAATGTAGAACTTGAATGACCTCCATAGCGCAGTGCTCTTACATATCC
>CAZUAD010000129.1:0-2956 GCA_964618155.1 uncultured Desulfurococcaceae archaeon | reverse complement strand
GAAATATAGAGCTAAATCCCTCCCTAAGGAACTTTACAAATATCTTTGTGGATTTATTCATTCTTACTGTAAATATGAGTCTATCTCTAAGTGCCTTAGGTAAGTACTTAACGTAACTTACTAATTCGTCTTCATTAAGTAAATCCCATTTAACATTGTAAATATCGTGATTTAATTTACCTCTTAATTCCTTAGGTAATCTCATATTGAGGAGCATGTTTAATGCCTCTTCTAACTCTCTACGTCTTAAGGTATGTACTTTAATTGTTTTATGTCTTAAACCACTATCTAATACAATATACATGGCATTAACGATGTTAAGTCTCTCTACGTTATATGGTGGTTTCGTGTTTATTAAGATATGGCCTCCAAAAGCCGAACTATATTGATCTAGCCTACCACAGGGGATTTTCATGATGTCATGTTCAATTCTAAAAGCGTGCTCTGCTATGTCAAGCTTACTAAGCTTTAGGTTATAGAGCTCACTTAAAGCCTTAACTAAGGCAACAAGTAAGGCACCGCTACTGCCTAATCCAGCTCCCATGGGTATCTCACTATAGATTAAAGCGTTAAAGCCATCAATGTTGAAGTCTTTACTCCTTAAATATTTAACTGTTGCTCTAACGTAGTTACCGAACCAGTCAGCATTTATTAAGTTAGAATTTGATACCTTAAATGAATCCCTGTACTCACATCCTAGAACCCTCATATTATGGGAAACAACATTGACTACATCACTTTGAGATTTACTTAACGCTATGTAGAGCCTAATGTTTACGGCTACCGAAATAACAGGTAATCCCTTATAATCTTGATGCGTATTAAGCAAGTCAAGACGTGCAGGAGCTGAAACAACTATTTCAGGCTCTTTACCAAAGTACCTATTAAATTCATTAACTATTCTTAAGTACATAACGTAACCAGACCCTCTAACTTAACTTACGCTTAAGCATTTAGGTCATATTATCCCTAATACTATTGAGAGTGTTATGAAGTATATGGTTAAACCTACTATGTCGGCTATTGTCGTAAGTAATGGAGCAGATATGACTGCTGGATCAACTTTTATTGCAACAGCTAGTAATGGTAGTAGGCCCCCCATAATGCTACATGCGATTATGACTAAGAGTATAGCCAACGCTACAGCAATTGATAGGCTTACCTGAGAACTTACACCGTAGGCGAAGAGGAAGGCTATAGGCGCTATTGTAAGCGCCAAGAGTAGTGCTGTAAGTAGTTCCTTTCCTAAGACCCTTAATACATCCTTAAGCGTTAGCTCACCTAAGGCTAAGGCCCTAGTCACGAGAACTGCAGACTGACTTCCAGCATTACCACCAGTACCCAATATTAGGGGTATAAATGCCGCTAGTATAGCCACCTTGGATATCATACCTGAGAAGCTCGATATTATCCTTGCGGTTACGTTCTCCATGAGATATAGGAATAGTATCCATATAAACCTCTTCTTAAATAGGTCCTTAACCCTAGCAGTTAAGTAATGCTCTACCCTCATAACTCCACCAAAGAGCAACATATCCTCACTCTCCTCACTAAGTAGGACATCTGTAACATCATCTAGGGTTACTACTCCCAAAAGCTTACCATCAGCATCAGTAACAGGTATTTTAGTTATGTCGAACTTAACCATTAATTTAGCGACCTCCTCTTGATCCGTTAATGGGTCCACCGTTATGTAATCTCTCCTGATGAGTTTCTCAAGCTTAGTATTAGGATTCACCTTGAATAAGGAAGGTACGTTAACATAGCCTAATAGCTTACCATCCCTTCCTACAACGTAAACAACATCTGTAATTTCATAATTACTGCTACCTAAATCTTCTATCACTTTCGAGACTTGCGTGTCAGGAGTGTATTTAGGTATTGAAGTAGTCATTAATCCACCAGCAGTTTCTGGAGGGTAAACTAGTAGGGGTCTAATTTCTTCAACTTTTTCTTTAGGCAATAACTTAAGAACAGCTCTCCTAACTGTGGGATTTAATGCTTGAAGTACATCAACAAGGTCATCAGGTCTTAGAGGTATTAAGGCGTTGGCAAGTAGCTTTGTAGGTATGGTATTTCCTAATTCATTAAGTAATTCCTTAGGTAATTCCGTAAGTAGTGAACTTATGACCTTAACTGATAGTATGCCATAAATCTTTCTCCTCACATCATCATCAAGTCTTACAAGCACCATGGTGAAGTCTTCAGGGTGCATGTACTGAGATATACCCTCGGCAGCTGAGGGGTTTTTCTCAAGGAATTTTGTGATTATGTCAACAGCCTCAATACCTAATTCTGCTATGTCTACACTATAGACATCCTTAACATTTTTGATACGATCACTAAGGAATTCCGGAGATCCTTCATACTCAGTTATGAATAGTAAGTAGCCAACACCTTCACTTCCGTAAGCTACGTTATAGAGTATGTTACCATCACAACCGCTTATGGCTGCACTAACATCCCTTAGAAGACCTGGTCTATCAAGCCCCTCAACGTAAATAACGTATCTCACCAATATTTCAACCTAATTAGTTACTGTCGAACTCATTAACATAATTTAATGCTTCTCCACTCTAAGATATCCTTTAGGGTTTATGAATAGCTTTAGATTACAATTAATCATTAATCTTTCAACATCTACACACTCATTAGCATACTTCATTATGTAAACTAGTATGTCACTGCTTCTCATTCTTAATCTGATATTGTGTAGATCAGCCTCCCTCAATATTAGCTCAACAACATCTTCGAGCTTTGACCCTTTATCTATGCTTACAACTATGTAACCTGTTATACGCGCATAGAGATTAAGGGTATTCTTTGCCTTTCTAATCGTAACTAGTGCGTTCTTAAGTACTGCATGGACGTTTGCCTTAGATACACCTAGTACTTTAGCTATCTCATCTAGCGTCATACCCTTAGCTCTCATCATTAATACCTTAACCTGCTCTTC
>CAZUAD010000128.1:0-3000 GCA_964618155.1 uncultured Desulfurococcaceae archaeon | reverse complement strand
ATAAGGGAATAGAAAGCCTAAACCTACGAATCATTTCAAACCACCCTAATCTTCTTTATTCAATCCCATATAAGGGAATAGAAAGGAAATCGGTGGTAGAGTAATGATAAAAACAAAATCAAATGATGCAAATCCCATATAAGGGAATAGAAAGTGTAAACACATTCTACAAATGAAAAGGTAAGGCATGTTTACCACAATCCCATATAAGGGAATAGAAAGGCAATCACACTTATCAGTTATCACAATAGTACCGTTGCTGTGAAAAATCCCATATAAGGGAATAGAAAGGATTTAAGGGTTAGCTCTTACTTAGTAGTGTGTTTAATGTTCTTAGTCCTTCTTCGGTTAGCTCCTTAAGTTCCTTAATGTTGAAGCAGTTTCTTAGGAATTCACGTTCTAGTTTCTTCAGCTTTACCTCAGGTCTTACCTCCCTTCCTAGGTGTGCTGCTAGTCTATCGCATAGCTGTAGTGATGATGTCATTACAGTTGTTAAGTACTCGAAGGCGGTCCTATCCTTACCCATAATATCAGTTACGATATTCGTGAACACACTAAACCTATTACCAAGTTTAGAACCATCCATTAGCTTCTCATCCCTAATGACGTCTAGTAAGGATACCTTCTCAATCCCTAGTAACTTATCGATTAACATTAACTCATCGTCTATGAAGCCGTTAACTCTACTGAGAAACTTTATCACATCGCTTCTAAGTCTTTTCAATACATTTACGTAATTCCTAAGTGCTTCATGATGCATTAAGACAGCGAAAGCTGTTGAGTAGCTTAGGATGTTAATTAGGTCACCTAGATCATTAACCCCCAGTAACGACTCCTTAAGGTATTTCTTAACGTACTCATATACAACTAAAGCACTAATTACTTCATGATACTTAAAGCTAAGCTCGGTGTAGGGCTCAGTAAAGACCCTATCCTGGTATATCCTAGCTGCCTTACCAACATCATGTAGTATGTGTGATATCCTAAACAAGTCCTTAACAATACCTAAAGCCCTACCTGGATCTAGGCCTTCATACCTACTTAGTAAGAAGCTTGAGACTAAACCCTCCAACTTATCCCCTAAACACTTAGACCTCCTAAATATGTGGTAGGTGAGGTATGAGTGGAAGTATAGTCTCTCAACCCTAGCGTAGGAGTATGCACTCATAAAACTAACCCCTTAAACTCATCATAGTAAGTTACGCTACCACGTCTTGGAGTACCTATTAGAGCTAACGGGAAGTAGTGGCCCCTACGTCCTGCCTTGAGTATATTCTCAACATCCTTTAACGGTACTTCATCAACTACTAGATTACCCCCTACATCCTCAAAGAGCATGAATACCCTATCATCCCTCATAACCAATACATCCTTAAACCTAACCAGCATCCTCAACTCGATAGGTACTAAGTAGTTAATGTACTCATCACCATAGGACTCAACCACAGACTTAACCTTTAACTCATCAACCTCCTCATCAGGTATTAAAAGAGCTGTTATCGGGCTATACCTTACGAAACTATTACCTATAAATCTTAATAACTCATTAACATCCTTAGGACCTACCATAGGCGATACTAAGCAGTTTAGAATTGAGAAATACCTAACATTGATCTTAGGTTTTAAATCTAGGGCATAGGAGAGTCTCTTATAGCTTACCTTACTACCTATACTACCACTATATGGGATCTTCCAGTCAATATCCATACCATTCCTTAACACCTTCTGCAGTACATCTAAGGTTATCTTAACTATGTCCTTAGGGTAAACACCCATGTACGTACTTTCAGACTTCATTAACTCATCCCTATTAACTAAGATTTGAAATACGCCATCCCTCACTCTACCATCTAACTCCCTAAGCAACCTACCACTCCTCTGGATTAGAGAGGGTAATGGTGCTAAGTCGCTTATGAGGTAGTCCGCATCAAAATTCACACCTACCTCTATAGCAGGTGATGCGATAACTACACCCCTTACACCCTTACTAATGGACTTCAACCTATTACTGGTCTTTACACGATCCTTAATCCTAAACCTAGCATGTACTATTGCTGAATCATCACCTACGATCCCACGATTCCTAAGCTCCTCATAGACCCTTAAAACCCTCCTCACCGTATTAAGTACAATAAGGACCTTAGCATTAACACTTAAAGCACTCTCCACGCTCTTAACGATATTCTCAATGCATTCCTCAATAATCTCTGTTTTAATCCTCTTATCTAGTCTATCGCTATTGAAGTCCTTATCATTAACTAATACCCTATTACCCCTAAGCTGAACTCCAGGTCCGTAGGCTAAGTCGTAGGTTACCTCAAGTACTTCATCATTACCTAACCCCAATTCATCCCTTACGAACTCTACGCTCAGTGTTGGTGTTGCTGATGACAGTACTACATCAGTTATTGAGTTACTGACCAGATGCCTTACAATGAAGTATAGTAGGGTTGTTGCTTTAGATATGAACTCACCTACATTACCCACTAACTCATTACTCATGAATATATGGTACTCATCTATGAAGTTTAGTGCTGTATATATTGAGTACCTAGGTATTTCAGCGTGACCTAAACCCTCACTAATTACTCTTCTAACTTCGGCTACGGGTATTTTGAGGAAGTTGAATGAGTATGAGTCTAAAGTCGTTACAGTGAATGGTGATAGGAAGTATGGGGTCTTTATTGAGTAGTCAGCGAACATGTACTGTGCTGTGGCCTTAAGACCTAGAGCATATGCATGATCCAGTATGTCCTCAGCTAGGTTCCTAGTAGGTATTACGTGTATAACCCTTAGGAATGAATCAACGAGACCCTCAGTAGCTGCTCTACCCATGAGTATTGAAATCCTAGTCTTACCATACCCTGTCGGTAGGTTGAGAAGTACTAACTTCCTTCTATGTGGTCCCCCACTACGATTCAGAGTGAAGAGCTCCTTCTCAAGAACTTCAAGTAATTCGTAAAAAGTATTTGTTGATTTTAACTTGGACTCACTAAGTAT
>CAZUAD010000127.1:0-3006 GCA_964618155.1 uncultured Desulfurococcaceae archaeon | reverse complement strand
AATGAGGATTATTCAAGACAGGTTAGCAGGACGTGAGTTACCTAAGCATATAAGGGTATTTACTGTTAGTTATGTGTGGGGTTATGAGGTTTTACGGTCGTGTAGGCCGTATACGTGTTGTTAGGCGTAGGATTGGTAGGATAAGGATTTTAAGGGTAGTAGGCTATGCCGGTAAGAGTAAGGTTAAGGTTGAGGAGCCTAGCAAGTAATTACGTGATTGAGTCATCAGCCCTAATCAACAGCGGCTTTACCACCGAAAGACCTCAACTACTCATACCTCGTAGACTAGCAGAGAAGCTAGGCCTCTGGCCCCCACCGCCGGAGGCTCTAATCGTTGAATTAGCTACTGCTGGAGGACCAGTAAGGAACTACCTAGTACCTGAATCCTTGGAGGTTCAGGTGGTAGAACCTGATAGGCAGAGTAGGGTTGTGAGGGCTGATGCCATAATCTCGAACATTGAGGATGAGGTATTAGTTAACGACGTCCTTAGTGAGGAGTTAGGGATAGTACTCATAGGGATAGCTAGTGGTAAGTGGAGATTCGTAGACGACCCTCCAGATAAGGTACGTAAGAGCTACCCACCACAGACCTGGATCTAGGATACCGGAATAGGGTATGGCTAAAGACCTCTATGCTCTAGTATCCATAACTCATCTAGTGTCTGCATGAGCAGTGCCTCATAAAGCCCGCTATACTCCTCCCAGATAACTAAACCCTTGGTAAGTATGTAGTACCTAAACTTAGGGGATATTTCACTAAGGGGTACGACATTTACGGGATAGCCAACCACATCCTCTAACCTGTCAGCCAACCTAAATAGGTAGTCAAGGTCTGCATCCCTAAGGTATACAGCTAAGTCTATATCCCTAAAGGAGTTTAACTCCACAAAACTCCCGAATACTAAAGCCAGCGGTATGTTCTCATTCCTAAGAACCTCGACAATCCTGCCTATGACCGCCTCCTTCTCCTGATCACTCAACCTATAGTACTCATACCTCTCACTGAACATACTTCATTACCCTCTCAATGAACCTAACTAAACTCTTAAAGTCCTTCCTAATATCTTCGTATATTCTCCTATCATTTATGATCCAATATCTATGAAGTAGTAGGTTCCTTAACCTGATAAGCTTCCGTACATCATTGTATTCATCCTCGGTCATTAAGCCTTTATCTCTAATTATCTTAAGTGCATGCATAGGTGTTTCAGGTTCTCTACTAAATACCCTCCTAACGATATGTATGGTCAACGCTACTATGGCTTCAGCAATAACTATTAAGTTGTACCTAATAGCATACCTCTCAGCATCACCTAAGGCCGTGTAGGGCTTACTTGAGGCCTCATTAATAAACCTTATGAGTCCTTAATATCGGCTACTAACCTCCTAACGTACTCCCTATTAACGCTCATACACGTAGCCATAGACAAGTACTCTCATAGAGCGATAAACATTTAGGGTAGGGCTTACGTCTTAGCCTTTACATTCAGGTAATCCTCGCATTACTTATTTTCCTACCACTACCTATTACTTGGGTCCTCCTTATGGGTGAGGGCGTTCTTAACGAGCTGATCTCTAGTGTTAAGTTCCTTACTGATAGGGGTATGTATAGAGCTGCTTCAGCACTTCTAGCTATGGTACTTGAGCTTAGGGGTAGGGTTGCTGATGCCCTTGAGATTAAGTCTTTGGTCGTTAGGGGTGAAGGTCTTGATGCCTCTAGGATTGAGGAGTTAATCGCTGAGTTAGGGGTTGGTAAGGGAGAGGTTGTTGGGGTTAGTGCTCCCAGTCATGACTACATAACACCATTCCTAGTCGTTTTAGCTGCATTCCTCATAGTTCTTACCGTACTCGATGTAGTACCAGCTAAGGCATCACTAGCAACACTACCTACTGCTGCTATTGCCTTGGTCTTAGCCTTCGATAGGGTCTTTAGGTTTAGGGGTAAGGGTTGAGAGTACCTCGTGAACCCACTTAATAGTACTAGCTAGAGCTGTAGGACCCCAGTGAGCTAAGTTCACATCCCTAGACTCACGAATGAGGAATACCTTAGTACCAGCACCTGAGAGCTTAGCTATGGTAGGTCTCCTGCTAAGGTATTCCCTTAAGTTAACCTTCATTTGAGGTTCGACATTGACTAACACCACGTCAGGTCTTGAGTTAAGTATGTCCTCATCTCTAGGCTCGAAGAACTTAGCTATAACCTTGTAGAATATATTTAATCCACCAGCAATCCACACCATGTCGTTAGCGAATGTTAAAGCTCCAGTAGTTGTGTATGTCCAGTTAGGCCATAGGTACTCAACATAAACTCTAGGCCTAAAGCCTAGATCCCTACTTACTATGTCCTTCAAGTACCTCGATACATCCTCAATAACCTTAGAAGCTAAGATCCTACCCTCAAGACCTCTACTAACTAGGTCAGCAATCTTTACGGCCTCTGATACAGCATGGAATACACTTGTAGGTAGGTCTATGAGGTAAGCCTTAAAACCCGTACCTAGGAGCTCATCAAGGAATTTATCGTGTACATGACTCTGAAGAAAGATTACATCAGGTCTAAGACTCTTCAACTTACTAACATTAATCCTGAGGTAATCACCTACTAGAGCAATATCACCTAAACCCCTACTCCTAAGCCATGGAAGGCAGAAAGGCGTAACACCAACTAACTCATCCTCAAGACCTAATGACACCAATACGTCAGTTATTGAGGGTGAAAGGCTGACAATCCTCAAGGAGGACACCTTAGATTGGCCATTTCTCTCCTTTGTAGGATGCATCCCAGAACATGTACTCATACCTTGATGCTGTAACGAATATCCTCCTTAACCTCTCGTAGTCCCTACCATCCCATAAGCTATTGACTAACTCCCTAAGCTTAGCTACCAATCCCTTATACTCGCTACTTAGGTAAGTCTTAGCCCATTCAACGTAGATGTCGACTTTATTGTCCTTAAGTAGGTCCTTATGTCTCTCAGCGATTTCCTCATAACTCCAGAAGCATGG
>CAZUAD010000126.1:0-3021 GCA_964618155.1 uncultured Desulfurococcaceae archaeon | reverse complement strand
GCTATCTTAGCCCTCTTAAGTACTTCATAATCATTATTAAGCGCCTTTCCCTTAATCATTATGTCAACAAGGTATTTCATGTAATCTAAATCACTAGGATCTCTAGCTATAGATAGTTTTATAAGATCAGCGACGTAGGCAACTTCAGGTTTTTTAGTCTCATTACCTTCACATACATTAGCCACCTCAACCAGAAAATCTTCGTAAGGATTCATTGAAGGATTAAGTACCTCCTTAATTAAGTGTGGTGTCGACGGAGCTTTATCCCATATAACTCTTACATTACTTGCTCTTAAGTTACCTAGTACATTCCTAGAACTAACATGGTGATCTATTATAGTTATCCTCCTAACCCTACCTGAGAGATTTTTTATAAAGTTAAGGAGTTCATTGCTTATAGCTAAATCTAAGAAAACAACCTCACCTACGTCCTTACTTAACCTCTTAGAGTCTATATGGGCTCTCCAGGGTTGAGTAAAGATTATGTCAACATAGTTTGGGTAGGAATCAAGCATGTAATGCTTAATGTAGATAAAGGCTGAAATAACTCCATCACAGTCTCCGTGGCACACAACGCCATTCTTCATTCTCTCACATACATTCTATCTTGACGCAGATTATAAATATCTGAAACGTAGAACACACAGCCAGGATTTCAGTTTAAATCTTACGTAACAGTTATGAGAAGGGGTGGAAGGTGACAGGGAGTATTAATGTATTAAGAGATCCGTTAACCCTCATGTTGGCTAAGTTGAGACATCAAAAATATCACTTAATAGGATCTCATTCAGCTGTTAAGAAGTGCTTATGGGTGCATAATGCCTTAGTACATAGTAGGTTTTGCTATAAGTGTAAGTTCTACGGTATAGAATCACATAGATGTATTCAGTTCTCACCATCAACCCTATGGTGCTGGAATGCATGTCTCCACTGTTGGAGGGTAAGACCGCAAGATGTGGGATTCACATATAGAGACTTAATAAGACTTCCGTACGTAGACGATCCAGAGTTTATAGCTGAGATGGCCATACTTGAACATAGAAGGACTGTGAGTGGCTATAGAGCTAGAGTTCCTGAGCACTTATGGAGAGAGGCCATGGATCCTAAGCACGTAGCTATATCACTCATAGGCGAGGCTACACTATATCCTAGACTAGGTGAATTAATTGAGGTATTTCATAGGAAAGGATTAACTACGTTCCTAGTAACTAGGGGTATCAGACCTGAGGTTCTTGCCTCCTTGGATGAAGAACCTATCCAACTCTACGTATCCCTAGAATCGTGGAATAAGATAATGTATGACGACTTTAATAGACCTTTAACCTCAAGAGGATGGGAAAGAACTTTAGAAACACTTGAAATACTACCCTCCTTTACATGCCCTACAGTACTAAGAATAACAGTGATTAAGGGCTTTAACATGGACCACGAATCTTTAAAGGGGTTTGCTAAGCTAATTAATATCGCTGAACCTACCTATGTAGAGGTTAAAGCGTATATGCACGTAGGTAAGTCCATTGAGAGGTTAAGTAGAGAGAGCATGCCCTCATTCAATGATGTACTAGAATTCTCTAAGAAATTAGCAGAGGAGATAAGCTATAATTTAGCATCTTACTCAATACCATCAAGAGTTACACTCCTAACTAAGTTCAAGAAATCAGTAATAAGGTATGGTAAGGGCTGTCCTAAGGGCTGGTATGAGGAAGAGAAAGGTGATGAATTCTCAGGAGAGTATGGCAGGGTTGAGGAGGTAATTTAAGCAAAAGGTCTCGTTATATTTAATTTAGTGGCTAATACGTAAGGCACCCTTGATGGCGTACTAACCTCCCACCACCTAATTAGATATGAAGTCCTCGATAAAGCCTTCACATTCTTGAGGAGGTTAAAGAAGTTATCAGCAATTCTTACCCTCTCAGTAAACCCCTTAATCTCTCCATTCTCAATAACATATACCGCATCTCTACTCACAGTTGAGAATTGACCTTCAACATAGTTTTGAAGTCTAGTATACCAGTTATTAGTTATGAATAAGCCCTTCCGAACTTCTCCAATCAGCTCCTCCTCACCATAATCACCAACCTCTAATTTTATATTCCACGGTCTCGGAACTATCCATCCAGCATTACCAGTACTCTTACCACCTAACTTCTTAGCTGTTTTAGTATTATGTAGTACGTTTACGAATACTCCTCTATCTATGATTGGTTTATTAAACGTCCTTAGACCTTCATCGTCAAAAGCTGTCGAATTAGCTAGCTCTACATCTCTAGGTACATCGTATAGCACTACCTTATCAGAACCTACCCTATCACCTATTCTAACCTTCATGAACATGGAGAATCCCATTAGTATGTGTAACCCTGAAGACATAGACGCTATGTAGTTCGCTAAATTACCCATAACCAAGGGAGATAAGAGTACATCATACTTTCCGGGCTCTATCTTAACTTTATTCTTACTAAGTGTCGCTATCTCAGAAGCCTTCTTAGCAATACCCTTTAATGCATTTAAATCTATAAATCTACTACCATAAGCCCAATGACCGCTTACCTCACCTTTAAACACCCTTAAGTAGCCCATAACTTCACTACCTTCCTCATGACCCTCAAAGCCCTTACTAGTTACTAATGCTTTCCTCATCACATTAAACTCTAAAGTCCCTGCAACCCTTTCAATGCCTAAACTCAATGCCTCATTAATCATAGCTTCAACAACATCTGATGGGTCTTCCATCAACTCATAAACCCTCTTATCAACTAAATTGCCTAGAGGTTCAATCTTAGACGGCTCAGGTAGGGGAGCATATATCTCAGATTCCTTCATTACAGGTACATACCTACCTATATCCTCACATATCTTAACTATCTGTTCAGGTCTTTCAATACTTAAACTAAGCTCCATAACCCTTTTATCCTTTGCTAAGTAAACTAATGCCTTAACATCCCTCCACGACTGAACAATACTTAATTGATTATTCCATATCTTAATCATGGACGAGTCTCTTAACATTAATTTTATGGC
>CAZUAD010000125.1:0-3089 GCA_964618155.1 uncultured Desulfurococcaceae archaeon | reverse complement strand
ATCTATATTAGTAGTATTTAAGGCTATAACGGCTACTCCATTTACTATGCTTACATTCATTTCGAGTGGGGTCCAAGTCTCATTCTGTTCTATGTCTATGTAGACATGTAGTAGACCCTCCTTAATAGCCTTACCATCTATTCCGTATATAATGAATGGTACGTACACATAGCCATCATAGAACTTCGTGTAGTCTACTAACGTCGTTATGAATAAGTATCTAGTGTATACGCCAAGGTCTATGTAGGTTACCTTCTTACCGTTGATATACAGTCCTCCATCGCACCAGTATCGTGGCTCCTCAACATCGGTTGGTAGGTTTAAGGTTATAGTTGCTACACCATCAACGAATGTTAATGTTTCATTAACTTCGTATCCGTAAGGGCATGATAGTATTAGTCTTGCATTACCCTCATAGCCTGTTCCGTTAAATGTTATCACAGAGAATGTTAAAGTTACATTGTCTCCAGCTAGTACATCGACCCAGTGGGGGCTTTCATCAATGTTAGACGTTACGCTTACGATGGCGAAGTATTCACCATCAAACCATCCTTGAAGGTACTTATCATATGTTAAATCAGCTAGTGGATCATATTCCTCAAGGTATATATCATACCATCCAGTCTCATTAACAAATACTGGTACTCTTGCTAAGCCATTCTCATCAGTTACTGCTGCAAGTCTTAATTCACCATAGGGTGTTGAAACACTTATGTTGACATGAGCATTACTAACAGGTCCTGATGACTTAAATGCTATAATGTTAATTGTCGCATTATCGTTAAGTTCACTTATCTCTCTATCAGTTATGACGAAGTAATAACCTTCATCCTTATCTATGAAAATACCGGTAGGCTTCTTCGTTAACATTTCATACCTCTTCGACGGAAGTGTATACTCGATGTACCTCTTAGCTGCCTTACCTGTAAGGACAACTATGTATTCCTTACCTTCATACTTAACTTTCTTAATAACCTTAAGCTTCTCTAATTCCCCACCTTGAGCATAAGTTGTTATGACCGACAGTGCTAATACGATTACAAATGTGATAACAACTATAGAGAGTAATGTCTTAAACATCACTTTAGTGGCACCCAACACTCCTTAGGTAGGTAAATAAGAAAAACTTTTCCTTAAATAACTAACCAGTTGATTATATACAGCATTATTAAGACTAATTTAAGTGTTAAGTTAGGAATTCTAGGTGATATATATCCCGATATATACACGTATCGGGGATGATGGTCTTACCTACGTACCTCTATTTGGGAATGCTAAGATTCCTAAGAATCATCTCATACTAGAGGTTTTAGGTACTATAGATGAGTTAAGCTCAGTAATAGGTCTTGCTAGGTCATTCCTACGTAGTGATGAGGACCTTAGAGCCTTCGATAACTCTCTAAAACGTATTCAGGAGAGGCTATTCTCTATAGGTTTAATCATTGCTGGTACTGGTAAGGGGTTGATCTCCGAGGGTGATGTGGGGTGGTTGGAGAAGGAGATAGATAGGCTCTCTAAGGATTTAACCACTAATGTTTTCATAATACCTACAGGTCATGTGGTTGCTTCAGTACTACACGTAGCTAGGACTATATGTCGTAGGTTGGAGAGGAGGGTTGTCTCCTTAAAGAATGAACTACCTAACATAGTTAATGAGGTGATGGTTAAGTACATAAATAGGTTAAGTGATTACCTCTACATACTAGCACTACACGTAAATAAACTTAAAGGAATCGAAGAAGAAAGGATTAAGCCTTAAACATAAATTTACCCCTAATGTAAAGACTATTCAACTATTTGACTTCACCAAATTCTTATATGGTGGGTATGGGTGGTCAAGTATATTAAGATTTACTTAAAGTTTTTATAGGGTATTTATGCCTAGCTTACTTATTAGGTCACTTATGGTTTCCGCATTGCTTCTACTCTTATGTGCATCATTATTTTTGTGTAGTCCTGTAGGTGCTAAGAAGCCTAAGATTAGGTTAGAACCCCCTAAGGTGCCCATAGAGTATGAGAACATGGTTACACTACTTTCTGAAGACTTTGAGAACTATACTCTAGGCTCATTCCCTAACATCACCGGCTGGACGCTCCTTGAGGTTGGTAGGGGGCGTAACTATCAGTCAGTGATTAAATGGTCTAGTACTGAGGGTAAGGTACTTAGATTATGGGGTCTACCTAGTAGACCCGCCCTCATAGCGTTTAGGAATATATCGTTGAGGGGTAAGGACTTACTAATACTCTCCATATCCTTAAGGCTTTACATAGGCAATGAGACATTCTCCTTCACCGTTAGCATAGGAAATGTTACAACCATATGTATAGCTGATGATGGTACGTTTATTGAGGGTGCTAAGGTTAGTAATCACACTTTAAGTACTGGATGGAACTGGTTGAGTGTTATATATGTTGGTGTTAGTGGTAGGTTATTTATTTGGTTGAATAACTTCTTAGTTAAGACCAACGTCCCCAAGGCACCTCCAGTAGTTGGTGAGGTAGGGTTTAGTTCTGAAGCACTCACCCTAATTGATGATGTCTACATAGTCTACGTACCCATTATGAGACTTGAGAAGGTTTGGGAGACTAAATCCTTAGGAACACTCGTAATGAGTATTGCATGGCGTCCTGGAGAGAAGGGTATCTACGTAGGTACGTTCGCAGGCTCCGTCTTTAAGTTCATGTATGGTGGTAGGCTAGATGAACCTCCAAGCTCACTACCACGTACTATCCTACGTATCTCATGGTCACCCAACGGTGCTTATGCCCTGGTCGATATGGAGGGAGCTGGTGTAGCGGTGTATCGTAAGGCTGGCTTCGCAGGTTTAAAGAAAGTTTGGAGTACTCCCCCTGAAGGTCTAAGAACCGGTAATCCAATAGTCTTCCGTTATTCATGGGGACCTAATAGTAGGGAGTTTGTCGTGTGTGCTTCATCGTACTTCAAGCATGCCAAGGGATTTACCGATGTGTTTAAGGTTTACAGGTACTCGGTTAAAGGTGAGCTAATCTTCATGACCGACATGTTCTACGGACTCAGGGCCCGCGGGATTGATTGGTCGCCTAGGGGTGATGTGGTAGCTGTAGCTGCG
>CAZUAD010000124.1:850-3095 GCA_964618155.1 uncultured Desulfurococcaceae archaeon | reverse complement strand
TATGTACTCACCCTTCATGATTTCATGCATTGTTCTTGAAGCTATAGACCCATTGAGTGAAATTTCGCGTACGATAAAGTTTTCAGGACTTAATTTTAGCTTGCTGACAAACTCACCTATATAGAGTTCTGGTGTTGAGTAGAGTAATAGACCTATTCTTAAGTCTAAATCATTTAAGGGGATGAGTAGATGTTTCAAGGTAGTAACAACCGATTAAAGAAGTTTTAAATGCCCTGTTATACTGTCAACTACATCTGAGGGTGCAGGTCCTATTGCGATAGCTGTTAACGTCCCTGGAGGTAATTCCGTTAAACCTGCATCTCTTATTACTGCAACAGGTAATCCCTTAGCCCTAGCCTTCTCTGCATATGTAAGTAGTTCCTTCTCACTCTCACACTTTAAAACAACTTTTTTAGCACCCTCGTTTAGCCATTCTCTAACCCACTCAGATCTTTCTTTTAAAGCCTCAAGAACTGCTTGAACAGCTGCATGAGCAACTTGAACGGCTACTTTTCCTTTGCTCATTTTTAGATCCGATCTAACAATTATTACTTGCTTAAATCTAAACACCATCTAACCCTCTACAAGCATTGAATTAAGATCCTTAATTAAATCCTCAATAATTCTCATCCTATTATCCTCCTTACACTTAATGAAGCATGAATCATCTAGTACACCGTTATGTGTACATGCATCCTTACACTTAGCTATGAAAGCTCTAAAGTCTGATTCAATTATGTAATAACGCCTACTTTTATCTAGAGGTCTAACCTTTATTAACTGCCTCAATTTCTCATTACTTAAGTTATTAACTATATTGCGTACATCACCTAATAGCTCTCTCCTAAATACGTAAAAGCCAAACTTCTTGAGCGCTTTAATGATATTTTCAATTAATTTGTAGTTAATGGAGCTGGAGAATGGCATAACGTTTCACCGGCAGCTTAAGTAATCTAAATATACACTTAATTAACTCTATGAGCTCTTTAGATACATACCTAACTAATCTAACTTTTAGCTTTCTATAAACAGCTTTACCTAATAGGTTACCTTCGTAATCATATATGTATACATCACCTAATACATGGCCTTTTATGTTCTTTCTAAAATCAAGTTGAACTACAAAAGCATAATTAGGCACCTTAATTTTAAGCTCCTTTGCATACCCCTTCGCATATGTAGGCTTTAAGCTCTTAACCTCAATAACTTCATAATCTACATTCCTACATTCTTGAGTTAATACCATAAAAAGGATTCTCCTATGGTGTAATCCCGACTTACTTCTTGATTTTTCATCTATAACACGAACAGCCATTACTCTACCACCACCACATCACTACTATTGACCTTAACTCTTCTTATGTTAACTTCCTCTAAACTTTTAGTAACGATTACTGTTAAACCTTTACTTATTGACCATAAGTTAATTATGGGGTCCTTAAAACCCTTAAGGATAAGTTTTGATGTTTTTTCGTCGAATTTTAGGTCTTTTATCAGGTAACCTTTAGAGTCATATACTAAACATTCCACCTTCCCATCACTTAACCTTATATTTAACACTAGAGTTACCATCTTCAACACCGCATTAATCTTGAGGATTCTCCCTTAACCCTTAACTCTTAGTAGTAGTAAGGTATTTTAAGCTTGAACTATAGAAGTGGGAGGCTCGGTTTGAGTGTGGAAATGTGACTAAATATAGAAGGTATGAAAGTCCCTATTTAGTTGATCTTAATAAATTTAGCATATATGGTAGTTTAAGTAGTAACAACCATGATAAGAGCTTAGAACTTGGTCAAGAGGTAACTATCGATATTACAGACGTAGATGAAGACGGTAGAGGCTTAGGTAACTACTTAGGATATAGAATTCATGTACCTAAGGCTTTAGTAGGTGAGAGAGTTAGGGTTAAGGTGATTAAAATTAAAGGTGTTGAGGTTATAGCTCGGGTAGTGAAGAGGCTTCATGGATTTCAATATTAGCATGAGTCCCTTCAGTTAATAAGTACCGTGTCTAAATATTAGAGATGGTGGAGGAGATGGCATCAAGGTCAGAGAGGGTATTAGCAGAGCTTCTGTGGGCTGAGAAGTATAGGCCGAAGTCGCTATCAGAAATAGTTAATCAAGAAGAAGTTGTTAGGAGGTTACAGCAGTTTGTTAAGGAAAAGAATATGCCGCACCTACTCTTTGCTGGCCCGCCAGGGACAGGAAAGACTATGGTTATAGCTGTAGCAGCCTGCGAAGCCGCA
>CAZUAD010000124.1:0-840 GCA_964618155.1 uncultured Desulfurococcaceae archaeon | reverse complement strand
CGATTATAGGATGTACAGGCTTGAGCTTAACGCCTCAGATGAAAGGGGTATTGACGTTATCAGGTCTAAGGTGAAGGAGTTTGCAAGAAGTAAGTTACCAGCAAACATACCATTTAAGATAGTACTACTTGATGAAGCTGACAACATGACGGCAGATGCTCAACAGGCCTTAAGAAGACTTATGGAGATGTACGTTGATGTAACAAGATTTATATTAATAGCTAACTATCCCAGTAAGATAATAGAGCCCATACAATCAAGATGTGCTGTCTTTAGATTTACACCACTGAGAAAGGAGGATGTCATAGCTAGACTTAAATGGATATGTAGTAAAGAAGGTGTTGATTATGATGAAGAAGCATTAGAGGTAATTCATGACATATCAGAAGGAGATATGCGAAGAGCTATAAATATACTACAAGCAGCTGCTGCATTAGGGAGGATATCCGTTGCCAACGTATATAAGGTTGTCGGATTAGCTCATCCTAAGGAGGTTAGGGAGATGATTAAGACAGCATTAGCAGGTAATTTCATGAAGGCCAGAGAAATCATGAGAACGTTAATGTTAAATTACGGTTTATCAGGTATTGACTTAATAAAACAAATTCATAAGGAAATATTTAGTACCGAAATACCTCTGCCTGAGCATGGTAAAGTCGAAATAGCTGATTACATAGGTGAAATTCAGTTTAGGCTTGTTGAGGGAGCAGACGACGAAATACAGCTGAATGCGCTATTAGCTAAGCTCACACTGATTGGTAAAGCCCGTCATGCAGTAAAGACAACTTCCAGGTAGATTAAACGATGCCTGAAAGAAAGGTACCTTGGGTCATTAAATAC
>CAZUAD010000123.1:1725-3150 GCA_964618155.1 uncultured Desulfurococcaceae archaeon | reverse complement strand
ACGTAAGACATGACCTTATAGCACCCACTATCCTTGATATAGCTAAGCTCAACATGGTGTTCATAATAGATTCAGAGACCTCCTCAATACCCCATACATAACTCGATATATGTATCTTAACACCTCCCTCATCTCTTGTTAAAACTATGTTTAAATCAAGGCCTGAACCCCAAACTTCATTATACATTAACCTAGCATGGATTACTACTTCTCCCACGTAATGCTGACTTTCTAATTCCTCAATAGTGAAGAACTCGTTAGTTCGTAATGAATGCTCAATAACGCTCTCTAACTTGCTCAGCTCTACACCATCACTAAGTATGAGGTCATACCTCCTAGTTACCGGTACGTATACGTCAGTCTTTGTTAGACTCCTAGGCTTTAATGAGGTATTCATGTATATGAGGGATGATAACCACGTAATCGATAGCGTTATGAATGAATTAAATGTGGGTAGACCCCCATACCTTAAGTAAATAAAGGTAAGTGTAGGTATACCTACCATGAGCATCCATAAGGATATATACAACGACGATATCACAGTCATACCCCACTGAGGCATACCCACTATGAGGAGTCTCTCATAGAGATTTCTAACCTCGGGTGTCAATGCGTGAAGTACGGCGAGTAAGACTACTATGGATATGACTGACGTAGTAGTAGCTACTAGTACAGATTTAGGCGTAGGTATGGCTATTCTTGAGTATATGAACTTACCTATAGGACATATTAGTTCTACCTTACCTATGATATGGTACGCATTTAAAGTCATTAATAGAAGTCTCTTCGTGGACTCTAAGTATTCATTGGTTACGTAAGTAGGTTCGCTGACTATCACTAAATCAGTAATTACTTCCTTCCTAACATTTCCACTTAATATCTTAGGTAAGTAGTTAAGTGATGTAATCATTACGTTACTTGGTGGTGGAAGGATAGGCTTTAACCCTATATAACCCTGTATAGGTAGGAGAGGAATATCATGAACCACTACTAAACTAAGTAATTTGTTAGGTGCGATGCAATTACCTCTTAATGTTTCATCGCAAGATAATAAGTATGGAGCATCTAGTCTTAAACCTAGTTCACCCTTAAGTCTCACTATGTAGTCTTCAGGTAGTGCTACTATGATGTATATACTCCTATTGACATCACTTAAGGTTACTGGCTCAGTAAGTGTTATTCTCGCTATAGGTAATACGAAATTCACTGACATATTTGTAGGGTTAAACACCTTCCTTACCAGAACCTTAACGATCTCCTCACTTTCATTAATACTTATGGGGTTATTGAAGGAGACTGCAATAATAGTCTTATTAAATCCTTCATCACTCACCTTATACCATGTATAAGTAGGTATTGCAGCTTTAGCTGATATGAGCATGAAGAGTATTAAAGAGAGAGATAAACGTTTATTTTTCATTTTCT
>CAZUAD010000123.1:384-1715 GCA_964618155.1 uncultured Desulfurococcaceae archaeon | reverse complement strand
TGCTATGGGTTTAAAGAGTATCGTTCTTAATATCTTGAATAGAAAGAGTATCCTACTAGCCCTCAACTTAATTGAGACTCCTAACCTACGAATTATGGGCTTCTCTGATAGTAAGGGGGACTTCTTAATGAATATTATCACAATCAAGTATACTAGGTACGCTATAACGCATAAGTACGTTATTAACATCACAACATCGTACATTACATAACACCCATGAGCGACATCATAGTGGATACTACAATACCGATACCGCAACCAGCAAGCATTAATGATGAGTATGTTAGAAGCGATTCATAAACATCAAAACCTATCCTTAACGCTACGTACTTAATTAGTGATGCAACTAAGAATATAATTCCGATATCAGGCGTTAATGTTAGACCTAGAAGTATTGAATATATGGATATCCCGCCTAACCTAGTAACTCTTAATAGGATTATCAAAGCAAGCGCTAGTAGTGCGCCAATGATTATTGAGGTAGTATTAAATGCTGTTGCATCACCCCTATATATGATGTTCATCCATGTAACAACGGGTACCCACCTCAATAGGTTTAATTTAGGTGAGTTTAGCCCGTAGGCTAATAGTAAGTAATGACCGTAGATCAATGTGAGTGGTGCACCAATAAGTATTGAGAGAGCTAGTACGGGCAGTACTATATCGACATCTAGGCCTAACTTCCTAACTCCCTTGAATATATTCATTGATGCACCAGCCATGAATTGAGGCATTGGAACACCTGTGTATGGATCTAGTAATACATATGTTAATGCATTTCGTATCTTAAGTGAAAATAACGTGAATGTCGCTAACGGTAGTGTTGATTGCGAAGCTGTACCAGTCTCACCTACAACCCTAATTGTTAGTAAGGCAAGTACTATGTGGAGAATGAAGTATAGTGGTAGGAAGGTAAGCAGGTTTATTGAGGGCTTTACCAACATGTAGAGAGGTATTATCAAGGAGATTAGGAGAGCTAAGGATAATGAAGTACGCTTAAGTAAGGTTCTATCCTTTAGCATAAGTTTAAGTGTTAAAGCGAATGTTGTACGCATACTTATGAAGTAGTAAGTCATAGTTATGATGAGGAAACCCACCATTATCGATGCAGTATAGGGTGCAGCCTCTAAAACCATGTCTGATGAACTCATAAAGGGTGCAACATACATTAAGCCTAAATATGTCAGTAACGGTGTTAATATCAAGTACATAATTAAGTTACCTATACCAATACCTATCGATGTATTAAGGGGTATTAAGAGTGCTAAGAAGAATATGAAGAAGTCTAGAGTGAGGGCTATTGATGAACCTGGAAGTACTTGCTGTAAGTG
>CAZUAD010000123.1:0-374 GCA_964618155.1 uncultured Desulfurococcaceae archaeon | reverse complement strand
AGAGTACGCTAGGCCTATGGGATAAGGTAGCCTCTCCTTCTCAATGAAGTGCTTGTAAACCACGTAAGCCAGGAATACACCAGAAACTGATACTGCCGTAGCATATAAGTAAAACGTGATTGTAGCTCCATCAATTAATCCTCCCCTGAAGTAGAGCCATTTAGGTAAATCAAGACCTTCACCACCCATGTAATTAAGCATTGTATACGTTATGTACATCCCCGACGTAATAGCTGTTGATAACGATATTCCTGTAGCAGTAACTATACTGATTAAGTGTTCAATGACTGTTGGTGTACGTCTAAGAACTACTGTTAGGAGGGCTAAGGTTAATATAGCTGATATTATGGGCGCTAATTCAGATGTAGTATACC
>CAZUAD010000122.1:0-3169 GCA_964618155.1 uncultured Desulfurococcaceae archaeon | reverse complement strand
TACTAAGTATTTCACCCTTTAATGCTCTAACTAAATCTATTACTTTATATATAGGCATTCTAACAAATACGAATAAGGCCTTCCTTGTTATTTCTTTAGGTATAGCCTCCTCAAACTTTATCATTAGATCTTTATCAATACCCTCAAGGGGGTTCTTGAACTCTTCTAGAAGTTTACGTCTTAACTCAACCACATCACCATAAACGTCTACGAATGACCTAATAGTCAGCATGTCTATTAAACTCTTTATTCTGCTCTCCTCTATTCCTAGTTCAGCTACTAACTCACTAATTTGAATAGCGTTTCTTTCAGAAAGTATACTTAATAAGTCATATGCTATAGCTGGAAGATCTGATATAAGGCCTATTGATTCGTCAATGGCTAAGCTTCCTCCGTGGGAAGTTAATATGTAACCCTTAATTCCGTCAAGTAATATTGTTACATCTTTAAGATAGACGTTACTCTTCTCAAGTTCCTCAATAGTGAATCGCGCATCGACACGAATTAAGGGTATGTATAGCAGTGTAAAAGCTACCTTACTACACTTCCTCTTACTAAATACGTGAGGTCTAAATTCCTTATGAACTATGTCTATGAAGTCTTCGCATTTAAGTTTGGGTCTTATAATGATCTTAGGGAGTTTAGGCAGTCTTAAGCCTAGGTAAAGAGGTAACTTAGAACCACTTCTATGCAATATCCTTAAGTAGTCATTTAGGTTAATTACTTGAATTCCGTATTTACTTGTTAATGTTATAACATCCCTATCTACGTCCTCAAAGGTCAATATTATGAACTTATCTATACTAGGGAGTACTAATTTCTTAGCGATATACCATTCTATATCATTTAACGTAACTCTTCTAGGTTGTAGGATGAAGGCAAATCTTGTATGAATAGCTGGTAAAACCTCACCTTCTACAAGTAAATCAAAATGATGGTTAACACCATTAATATCTCTTATCTCATAATCTCTAAGAACGTTAAATCCCATACCCTTTAAGGACTCAGCTATTAAGTCTAACGCCTTCATTAATTCCTCCTTATTTAAATCTCTAGACTCCGTTCTCTTCACCTATTCTTAAGTAGTTATTTAGAAGATTTAAAGGGATATAAGCTATTTCCTAGTACTGTAAAGTATTCTTATTATTATGGGTATTAGTATAGAGGATGTTAATGCCAATAGAAGCAGGCCTAGGTAGGTACTTCTATGTAGCGCATTTAATTCAAGAGCTGTTGCAGCAGCAACGAGCATTACCTCAGCTCTTGGAACCATACCAAAACCTATTATTAAAGCCTTTCTAGAATTAAGTCCTAAAAGTCTAGATGCAGTAAAGCAACCTCCCACCTTAGATATGAAGCCGAAGAGCGTTACCATAATTATTATCCACAAATCCTTCAGTGAGGATGAGAATATGATTTCACGTGGATTTACGAGGGCTCCTGCATAAACAAAGAAGAGCGGCATGAATATAGCTACTATAGGATAGATCTTAGATGATATTCTCCTACCTACGTATGGATAGCTTGATAAGCCTAGACCTAATGCATAAGCGAGGAGTATTGCACTTAATTTAATGTATAAAGCCAAGTAAGCTAATATCAGTAATACTATGAATGATGTAATAAGGGTACCTTCCTCAATTCCAAAGGCATACTCAACTCGAAGTAGATATTTTGAAACCCTCTCAAAGCTATAGGCAACAGCAAACCAGAAGGCGAAGGCTATTGATGCTGTACCTACAACAGTAATTGGGTCAAAGGAACCTGAAAGTATACCAAAGGTAGCACCTAACAATGCTAGACCTATAACATCATCAACGACAGCTGCACCTACGATTATCCTACCCTCTATTGAGGAAAGCTTTCCTAAATCCTCTAAGGTCTTTAATGTTAGACTAACTGATGTAGCTGCGTATGCAACCCCTAATGCTAACATTTCCTTAGCATCAAAGCCCATAATTATTCCAACAATAAAGCCTGAGAGTAAAGCACCTACAACGCCGCCAATCGCGACAATACCTGAAATCTTTAACTCCCTCATAAACTCTCTTAAGTGTTCACCTAGACCTGCATGGAATAGTAGAAGCATAATACCTAGTGTTGCTAAGGCCTTACTTACAGGATCAAATGAAAAACCTATTGTTGATATTATGAGCCCAGCAAATACGTATCCAAGTACTTTAGGTAGATACACTTTAGTAATAAGTGCTTCGAAAACCTTAGCTAAGGTAAGTAGTACCGCTACATGTAATAACCATATCTCAGGTGGTATCTCCTGATTCATCACCCATCATCTTAAATTACTTCAGGCGCTCTCCATTCACCCCAAACATCTCTTAGGACTGAGCTTATCTCACCTAATGTTGCTTTAGACCTTACTGCTTCAAGTATTGCTTGAACGAGGTTCTCATCACGTTCAGCTACTCTCCTCACATTATCGAGTACCCTCTTAACTTTAACTTCATCTCTACTCGCACGAAACTCCCTCAATCTACTTATGACTCTTTCACGTACTTTAGGATCAACCTTTAGTATCTTAACTTTAAGTTCTTCCTTCTCCTTAAATATGTTAACACCTATTATTGGTACCTCGCCTTTCTCAACTTTAAGCTGGTATTCATAAGCAGATCTTGCAATCTCCGCTTGAGGTATTCCTAGCTCTATGGCTTTAAGCATACCACCTACCTTTTCTATTCTTTCAATAATTCTCCAGATCTCCTCCTCTAACTTATCAGTAAGCCATTCAATGTAATAAGAACCTCCTAGAGGATCAATAGTATCTATTACTCCTGACTCATAGAGTAGTACCTGCTGAACACGTACTGAGAGCTTAACAGCTTCCTCAGTAGGAAGCGATAATGCTTCATCGTACGAGTTGACGTGGAGTGATTGGGTACCTCCAAGAACGGCTGCTAATGCCTGTATAGTTGTTCTTATAAGGTTAACAAGTGGCTGCTGTGCTGTTAGCGTTACCCCAGCTGTTTGTGTATGGAATCTAAGCATCATCGACCTAGGCTTCTTAGCGTTAAACCATTCCTTCATTATCCTAGCCCAAACCCTCCTAGCCGCTCTAAACTTGGCTATCTGCTCGAAGAGATTAGTTCTTGAAGCAAAGAAGAAGCTGAGTCTAGGTGCGAAGTCGTCAACAGTTTTAGGCCAACCATATCTC
>CAZUAD010000121.1:0-3171 GCA_964618155.1 uncultured Desulfurococcaceae archaeon | reverse complement strand
TAAACTTGAGGAGAGGTTTGCGAAACTTGAGGAAAGGGTCGTTAGACTTGAGGAAAGACAACAGAAGCTTGAGGAGAGAGTGGTTAAAGTTGAGGAGAGGTTAGAATCCCTTCATAGGGCTATTATCACAATAGGTAATAGGTTTGGCATCTTAGCTGATCACGTATTTAGGGAAGCTTTAAAGGGTATTCTTAAGAAATACTTTGGCGCTGAAGCTAGGAGATGGTCATACTATGATAGGGAGGGTATTGTGTATGGTTATGAGTCTATGGTTGAGGTTGATGTAGTAGTTAAGGATAGAGAGCACATACTTGTTGAGGTTAAGTCACGTGCTGACCCAGGCGATGTTATTGAGCTGGTAAACATAGGTAGGCTCTATGAGAAGGTGGTAGGTGTTAAGCCTAAGCTAGCTATTGTTGCAGGCTACGTTAGTAAAAAGGTATTCGAGTTAGCAGGTAAGTACGGTATAGACATCTACACATACCTTGAGGAAGCTTAAGAATCGATGAATTAGAATAGAGGCTCTTATTTAAGGTATCGGGTTCATCCCTATCTGGTAGTACCTATTACTAATCTTTATGAGCATTACTAACCAAGCATTACTTAGCTCATCAGCTCTAACCTCAATGACTACTGCTGTAGGTGTTCCATCCATATATAGCTTACACAACCCTACAGTACCCTCCCAGTAGAGGGATAGCTCTACATGCTCATTAACATTTAAAGGCCTTATGAACACATACCTACTATCACTATACTCAACATCATCAATGAGGGTTAAGGTAGACGTATTAGTTATGTTCGAGTAAGGCTCATTAGTTAAGTAAGCGTTAAAACCTACTGGCTCAGGTGATGTGGTAAAGGAGTTCAGTACCAAGAAGTAAATCAATGCTGGTTGTGAATCCAGAGTAGATACCTGGTAAACGATCCTGTAGTACTGCTCACTGTTAATACTTACAGGAACAGTCGATATTCTCGTAAGTACTATACGTGTTGACTCCCTAGTAATGGTTGAAGCTATTAAAGCCTGCTCCCTCTGAATTGAGGCAATACCCATGAAATAACTCCATAAAGCCAGGCTAACAACAAGGGCAGCAGCAGTTAATAACAAGGTAGTAAGTACAGTTGCTTGCGCCCTCAACTTCCTAACACCCTAAGGTCTGGCATAGTATGTGATACCTATAACCTCTAGAGCGATGATGAAGTCGCCATCATCATAGCCATCATCAGTGTAGGGGTAGGGATCCTGAAAACCTATTGATATATAGTAAGTGCCATTAGTTGGTACAGGAAGATTAGCAGTAAGTACTATGAAATTCTTACTGGGTGGGAATGTATTTTCAGTACCATCTAATTCATCGAAGCACCACTCACGAGAACTAACCACTTTTTTAGTTAACGCGTCTACTAGGTAAACACCAAAGAGTACTCTTGATTTATCTTTAACTTCTTCGCTTAAAGGTAGTCCTAATCCCCCGATTAACTCTGGATTATCGAAGAGATTATCATGGAAATATGCCCTTATAGCGACCTGTACGAATGCTATCTCCTTCCCGTTGACCGTATACCCCGTTAAGTTTATTAAGAAAGGCTTTAATGACCAGTCCTCAGCCCATGAATATGGGTCTATGCTTGAATAATCTAAGTGCCCTACGTCATTAACTCTACCGTAAAATACATTTCCTAAGTTAGCTCCGCTACAGCTTTCATCCTCAGTTATAAATACAAGTTCAGCATAACCATTTCCATCAACGTCAGCCGAGAAGAGATACGGATCATAACTACCTTCAACCACATCTAGCCCTACATCAGAAGCATCTAGGTATATGATTACTTCTCGTGCAGTACCGTTGAGTTCTATATAGCCCTGAGCTACGTTTATACATTCCCAACTAAAGGATATAAACGACGTACATACGTATTGATTAGAATATAGCCACCAATAACCTAAAGCTTCTTCATCTACAAGCTTAACTAAACTTCCATTGTAATAAACATCATGATAGAGTACTAAGTGCTCTTGTGGTCTATAACCTATGATTTTAATTCTATAAGGTATATCCTCAAGATGAACCTCATAGTAATCCTCTTCTTCTACTATTCTATACCTATCCCTGATTAAATTATCTGTATAAGTGTTGTCTAGAATGCCCTCCCCCTTACCTATTATTAGGGTAAGTGATTCGTAGCCAGTAATCATTATGTTGTATTGCGGAGGTCCAATTTTGCTTTTACTCCATACAGGGTCATACCCTATAAATATGTTGTTATAAGAAATATTGTATGTAGGACTGCCTCTAATGGAAATTATGCTTCCAGTCTCACTTTTAACTTCTAAAACTCGTATAAGTGCGGTAATTTCATTGGGATTCGTAGATGATGTTCTAATCATTCCTATTCCAGCTTCGGTACTATCCTCTTTAGGTATTGCTGGTTGGACTTCTGCCTCATTAACTATTACATCAGTTCTATTAGCAAGGGTTGCTAACTCAAATGTTAGAGGTGTAGCTAGTACAGCTACGGCTCTTTCTGCGAGTTCTACAATACGTTTTACCTCAACTACTTTGCCTCTAGATGTCACTACATTACATACTTCGGAGCCTCCTTGGAGGTTTAATAATGAAATGTTTAATTTGATATAACCTTTAGGTTCTATTCTTACGACCTCAGTAATGGGGTTTAAGGTTATATTTGACTCTTCAATCGTGTAATTTTGTGCTAAATCATATGCTTTAACTACTAGGCTACATAATCCACTACTGTCCTTTAGTACTATGTATGAGATGTCCGTAGGTATTGAACCTATGTTTTCTATTGTTAAAATGCCGTTACTAAGGTTTGCTGTGACATCCTCAAGTTCTTTTAATGAACTTATTGCTGAACCCATGGTGTATGCCCTATAAGTTTCTTGAAGTGTGTTTATGTAGAGCATTATGAGGGGTACGACGCCTAGGACTATTAATAGGACTATTATCGTTCCAGCAACAACAGCTGAAACACCACTTCTTAACGTAGTGCCCATACCTCCGTACACTATAGACGTGAATTCAAGCTTATTAAACACTGCCTTAATAAATCGAACAAGTAGTGAGTACACCTAAGTCTGTATGTAGACATTGTTTCTCCTGGTTAAGTGATTTAATGAGTATTTTTCTATGCGCTAAACGATCC
>CAZUAD010000120.1:0-3276 GCA_964618155.1 uncultured Desulfurococcaceae archaeon | reverse complement strand
CCTAATGCTACGTCATCAGCTATTGTTAAGGTTAACGAGGATGGTGGTGTTGACGTACTAGTGGGTACTGGTGAATTTGGTCAGGGAACAATCTCAGCATTAAGACAGATCGTAGCTGAGGAGCTGGGAATACCTGTAGAGAAGGTTAGGGTTTCACTTCATAGAACTACGGACCTAGTACCCTACACATGGCAGACCGTAGGCTCAAGAGGTCTATTCTCCGAAGGTCAAGCGTTAATGAGAGCTTTAGAAGACCTTAAATCCCAGATAAAGAAGGTTGCGGCACAAGTTTTCCATGTACATGAAGATCAACTGGAATTTAGGGACGGTAAGGTATGTGTTGTTGGTGAGCCTAGGGAATGTATAAATATTCAAGAAATGGCTCAAGGATACATGTTACCCAATGGTGAAACACTGCATGGCCCATTAATAGGTAGAGGGACTCACACCCCCTCAAGAACGACATTACTTGATCCAGAGACAGGTGCTGGTAGGCCTGCACCCTTCTATACGTTCGGTGCTGGAGCCGTTGAGGTTGAGGTAAACCTACTCACAATGGAGGTCAAGGTTGAGAAGGCTATCTTAGTGCTGGATACACCAGCTCTTAATCCAGGTCTTGCTGAGGGTCAGGGATATGGAGGCATGGTTATGGGGATAAGTATAGCCTTAAATGAGGCCTTAGTATTTGATGACAGAGGAAGACTTCTAAACCCTAACTTAACGGATTACAAGGTTTCAAGGATAGGCGACGTACCTAAGGAGATGAGGGTGGTATTCTTAGGTGTAGGACAGAAGGACGCACCCTTTGGTGCTAAAGGTATAGGTGAGTTAACCATGATACCATGGCCTGCAGCGATAGCCAACGCTGTATATAACGCTATTAGAGTTAGGATAAGAGAGCTACCTCTTAATAGGGATAGGCTTCTTACGGAGGTTAAGAAGCAAAGACCCGAGCTTATCGAAGAACTACGTAGGTACTTAATAGGGTGATGGGATGGCCTCCATAATTTACTACAATACGACATTACCTGAATTCGAGGTTTATAGACCTAAGACTTTAGATGAAGTGCTAAGGCTGAAGAGCAAGTATGGCGGAGATGCTATGATCATAGCTGGTGGTACAGACTTATTAGTTGATCTAAGAATGAGGTTAAGGAAGCCTAAAGTACTCATAGATATTACTGGTGTTGATGAGTTAAGGAAGTTAGAGTATAGTGAGGGTAAAGGTCTTGAGATAGGTGCTGGAGTAACGTTAAGAGCTCTTGAATTAAACGATATAGTGAGGAGGAAGTACCCCGTTTTATGGAGTGCTATCAAAGTTATGGCTGATGCGGCACTAAGGAATAGGGCTACTTTGGTTGGTAATTTGTGTAATGCTTCACCAGCAGCAGATACAGCACCACCACTGCTAACTTACAAAGCAAAAGCGGAGATAGCTAGTGTGAGGAAGAGAAGGATTATTGACCTTAAGGAGTTCTTTGTTTGGGTTAAGAGAACCGTCCTAAAACCTGATGAGGTAGTTATTAAGGTTATAGTCCCTGAGCCTCCGAAAGGTCATTCTGGTGAGTACTATAAGGCCGTAAGATCTGTTGAGGATTTAGCATTAGTTGGTATAGCTATACTTGTAGCTAACCCTGATAATCCTAAGGAGAGAATTGTTAGGTTAGCTTATGCTTCAGTAGCTCCTAAGCCGGTGATAGTTGATGAGGTCGAAAAACTCTTTAAGCAAGATAAACCGTTAAATCAGCTCATAAGAGAGGCTATTGAGATTGTTAAGAGGGCTGTATCTCCGATAACTGATGTAAGAGCTACGAAGGAGTATAGAATGCACATTGTTGAGTTCATGACTGCTTACTTACTTAAGAAGTACCTTAAGGTGAGATGATGGAGATAACTTTAACAGTTAATGGAATTAGGAAGAAGGTTTATGTTAAACCTAATGTGACATTACTAAGTGTGTTAAGGAGATCATTCAATGTAAGAAGCGTAAGACCTGGATGCTTTAGAGGTGAGTGTGGTTCATGTACGGTAATAATGAATGGAGAGTTAGTTAAGTCATGCCTAATACTGGCTGCCCAGGCTGATGGTGCTGAAATAATAACTGTAGAGGGACTTTCAAGACCTGGTGTGATATCACCTATTCAGAGGGCTTTCATTGCTAAGTTTGGATTCCAGTGTGGATTCTGTACACCAGCATTCATACTAGCAGGTTACTGGATAGCAATAAACATGCCTAACGCTACTGAAGAAGAGATTAAGGAAATTCTTAACGGTATAATATGTAGGTGTACAGGCTATAAGCAGATACTAGACTCAATAAAGTATGGAATAAAACTCCATAGAAAGGAAAAAGGTTAATTTTTACTTAAAATACTTAAGGTTAAGTATTTTACTTCCTTCTAAATGCGAATACCAACGCTACTATAGCAAGTATTAGGGCTATTATGGCTATAGCTATTGATGCATTAACAGTACCTCCTAAACCTCCTACTATGTTCTTTACACTGTTAATAGCTGACTCAAGATCAGATACCTTACCGCTAAGTCCTTTGAGTGTACCTACATCGGACTTGAGAGTTGATACATCAGCCTTAAGTGCATCTACTGATGAGCTTAATGTTCCTAATGTACCCTTAACACCTGATAGATCCTTACTTAAGCTCTCTACCTTACTTTTAGCATCATCTAAACTACTCTTAAGATCACTTAATGAGGCCTTTAATGACTCTAGGTCTGACTTTAACTTACCTACATCACCTCCTAGAGTTCCTATATCTCCCTTAACCTTATCTAGCTCAGAGCTTACCTTACCAATTTGAGCACTAACCTTCTCAATCTTATCGGCCATAACGCCTAGTGTGAACATTATATCGTAAAGCTTCTTCGCCTCCTTTAACTCACCCATGTATTGTGTAGCCCATAGCACTAGGTTCCTGAAGAATCTTGGTCCATCGAGTGTGTAACCCTTGTACTGCCATGTAATACCGCCCTGATAGCCACTGTAAGGTGATTCACCTGAGGCTATGACTATCTCATTCTCAGCCATAATCTCAACAGCAAGTAGCGGGAATACGCCCTCATCTCCTGGATGGTAAACTATACCGATATGACCTGGAGCACCAGGCGCCTTGGGCTGATGCTCTACTATCTTACCTTTGACCGTATGAGCTATTACGTAAACATTCTTGAGGGGTGTAGCTAGTGGATTGACCCATGAGCCATCAGGCCCTATAGCAGCTACTACGCCAGGTCCATGGAATAGCACCTTCTCAGCAC
>CAZUAD010000119.1:0-3337 GCA_964618155.1 uncultured Desulfurococcaceae archaeon | reverse complement strand
ATAGACCTTTCTAGCCCTCTCAATAGTTTTATCAACAACACCTCTCCTTATTGCTTCCATAGCTATGTACTGCGTAAGTGTAGGCGTGTGTAAATCAGCTGTTTGCTTAGCTCTCTCAAGGTAATCTATTAACACCTTATTACCTACAACCCAGCCTATCCTTAAACCAGGTGCTAATATCTTACTAAACGTGCTCATATAAATAACTCTTCCGTCCTTATCTAACGTCTTTAATGGTGTGACATCTACCCCTAAGTCATATACGAAGTAGGAGTAAGGATCATCTTCGATTATTAGTAAGTCATATTTAGAGGCTATCTCTAGTAAGTGCTTCTTACGATCTAGACTCATAGTTATGCCTGTAGGGTTATGCGCGACAGGAATTGTATAGATAAACTTTATCTTTCTACCCATCCACCTTAGCCTCTTAATCTCTTCCTCTAATACGTCAGTCTTCATACCGTTTTCATCCATAGGTATTGCGGTAATGTTTGGCTTGCTAAGTCTGAATGCGGTTAATGCTGCTAAGTAAGTAGGTAATTCAACAATTACCTCATCACCAGATTCTATCAAGACTCTAGAAATGAGATCTAGTGTCTGCTGTGATCCGGTTGTTATTAGTATGTCATCTTCATCAGTAATCCTTATACCTTTACCTTTTAAGAACTTCACGAGCACCTCTCTAAACTCGGTAACTCCTCTTGTTGGACAATACTGAAGTGCTTTATCACCAAGCTCGTTAATGACGAAGTGTGCAACATCAGCTAACTCTTCTTTCGGGAAGACTCTAGGATCAGGTAGGCCTCCTGCAAAGCTTATTATTTTCCTACCTTCGGTTAACTTTAGGAGTTCCCTAACCTCAGAAGGTCTGAATAGCTCTGCTCTAGAAGCAAGTAATCTTTCAATTCTTACCAGACCTTTACACCCATTATTTATACTTTTCTTGGTTTTTAGTGTTGGTGTTTTTAAATAACTATAAAAATTTAATTACCTTACGTTAGAGCTTAAGGCTTTATCCTAGGTATAAACTTCAATCCATAATATATTAATCCATAAGGATCATCGCTTGAGTATCTCCGAAGTACAGCTTCTACTTCAATACCTTCCCTTACCTCTTCGGGTTTAACATCACTTAACTCTCCTACAATCTTAATACCCTCATTAAGCTCGATTAGCGCAATTATCCTAGGATAACCTTCTAAATTAGTATCTCCTCTAAAGTAATTTATCGTAAAGGATACCACTCTTCCTACGCCTCTAGATTTAATTACTTCGACTTCCCTAGAGCTACAGAATGGACATATGGATCTTCTAAAGAATGCTACTTTACCACATTTGCGGCATTTGGTTATTTCAATTGAGTAGTAAGAGTTCTTATTTCTCCAATATATGGGTATTGAGTACCTCACCTTACATCACCTTTTCAAATAAACATAATCTAGAATTATAATCAGGTCCTGACATCGAGTGCACTAATCCATACTTTCCGTTAAATTTAATACCATTTAAGCCTGATGTTAGGTACTTGTAGATTTCGGTAACTTGGTAAAGTCCTGTTGCACCAAACGGATGTCCTCGAGCTTTAAGGCCGCCACTTAAATTAACATTACTTAACTCATCTATGGTGGCATAGCTCTTACCCTTAGTAGCGAGTTTTAACTCCTCTAGTATTATGTAGGCATATATGCTATAACTATCGTGAATTTCAATAACGGTTTCGTTAATATCAAACTTTACGTTCCTTCTTAAGGCATTATACGCCTTCTTCAAGCCGTAAAATTCAAGTATGTTATCTCTCATATAGAAGGGTAGATTTGTAGATGATGTAACCTCTACTATCCTGAGAGTGCTACTTGCAACATTCTTAAGTAGGTCGTTAGATGTAAGTAATACCATGGCAGCACCATCACCTAGCGGAAAGGTGTCTAGCAACTTGATAGGTTCAGCTATAGTTAGACTCTTTAATACCTTCTCTTTATCAACCTTAAATCTAAGCTGTGCGTAAGGATTCTTCACAGCATTGTCATGCATTTTTATGGGCCATGACGTTAACTCATCCCTAGAGGCGTTATATCTCTTCATGTATTCCTTCATTATAAAGGCTGCATAGTCAGGAGGGGTTATGTTCCTTATAACTTCCACTTCGTAATCCAGTATCCTTCTGTAATTCTCATTTATCGTTGTAGTTGGATACTCTGTTGTTTTCTCAACCCCTATGACTAAAACTGACCTTGCTTTACCGGATTTAATGAGAGTATATCCAACCTCAAGTGCTGAAAGACCTGAGGACTCACCACTTTCAACTCTAATACTAGGTCTAGGTGTTAAGCCTATGTACTGCATAAGTATCGTTGATATGTCAAGCTGATGAAGTATGGAATCACTGAATAACGTTGATACTACTATGTAGTCTACATAGTCTATATTTGACTCATCTATAACTTTAAAGAGGTTCTTAGCAATCAACTCTTTATAACTTTCGTCGAAGTATCTCCCAACCTTGACCATCATAGCATTAGCTATGTAGGTATCATCCATAACCTTCACCTTATTCTCTCTATAATCCTTCTATACTTAACATATTCAGCATAGTTTACATATTTCTTCCTCATCAGTAAATCCTTAACTAAAGGTCCTCTCTTAACTCTCTCTTCAATACCATCCTTAACGACTATGCTGAAGGCATCACTTCCAGCACCACTCCCAAATGTTACTAGTAGAATCCTATCTCCTGGCTTAGCCTCCTCAAGCACCTTAGCTAAGCCTATCAATGATGACCCATTATATGTATTTCCAATCCATGGTGTTACTATGCCTGGTAGCACCTTCTCTTTACTAAATCCTAGAATCTTACCTACTTGTAAAGGAAACTTACCATTAGGTTGATGGAATACCGCGTAATTAAAATCTGAAGGTTTTAAACCGAGTTCTTCGAAGAGTAGGTGGGCTGCTGATACTATATGATGAAAGTAAGCAGGTTCACCTGTGAAGATTTCACCATGAATGGGGTAAGGAGAGCCCTCCCTACGCCAGAAATCTGGAGTATCGGTTACATAGGTTACAACACCTTCAAATACGGCTACGGATTCTTTAGAAGGCCCTATAAGGTAAGCGGCAGCTCCTGATGATGCTGTTAACTCCAGTACATCACCAGGGTTTGCTTGTGCAGTATCTGAGCCTATGGCTAAGGCATACTTAAGCGACCCACTTGAAACTAACGCGATGGAATTCCTTATACCTTCACCTCCAGCTCTACAAGCAAACTCTATGTCTGAAGCCATTTTCTTCTTATTGATACCTAATGAATCTCCTATCACAGTAGCTGAGGGCTTTACTG
>CAZUAD010000118.1:0-3342 GCA_964618155.1 uncultured Desulfurococcaceae archaeon | reverse complement strand
CCCGGGTTCAAATCCCGGCGGCGGCACCAAGTAGCCGGGTCGTCTAGCGGCCAAGGATGCGGGGCTCTGGCCCGTAGTTGGGAGAGCCCCCGTGACCGGGGTTCGAATCCCCGCCCGGCTACCATTATTCCCATGGTTAAATCGTTAAATCTAGGATCTTAATGAAGGTTTTTCGTTAAGTCTTTAGCCTACTGATTAGTAGTGTTAACATCATGGTTAAGATGATTACGGCTATTATGGTGATGTGTAATATGTAGGGTTCTATGAAGCCTCCATAGCCGCTAACCCTTCCACCACTTGGTGCTTCACTAGGTGGTAGTCTACCGAGTATTGTTATGTTTTGATCACTCTGTGGGTCTACCCAGATTATACCGTCTCTAATACCCCAATCGCTAGTAAGGCTACCGTCGATGTATACAGCTTCAACTTTAACCCAGTTGCTTGGTATGGTTATGTTAACAATAGTCTTACCATCAGCCAGTCTTACCTCTATCTTATGGTGTGTTGAGTTGATGGGTACGTACCTATAGCCTATTATCTTAACCTCCTCACTAGCTATGGTGGTCTTCTCCGGAATAACACTTACATAGAGTACCCTCCTATGTGTTATGGTTATATATGAAGGTGTCTTCTCCCTTACTAAAGCTGTAACGTTATACAATACCTCTCTACTAGTATCAAGTACTTGAGTATGAGATATACTACCCAAGCTACTCTTCTCCCATACTTTACTCCCATTAATGAGTAACTCAGCTTCGATGTCCATACCTTCAGGATCATTAACACTAAGTGATATCTTGCCAAAGCCTATTAGCTCTAGGACGACTTCAGCTGGGATATTCGATGGAACACCGCCTACTACGGTAATATTACTCGCACTACCACCTAGACTTATCGTGACCACCCTATTGTGGACATACCACCCATCAGTTACCTCCATACCATCCACATACACTTTAATATTGTTCTCATCCCAGAATTCAGGTATGGTGATGTTGACTGCCCCTCTCAAGTTCCCTAACACTACAATCCTATGCTTATCATCAGCGTAAGGATCATATAGCAGGGAGTTTAGGCTGCCTTCGGGAGCTAGTACGTAAACTTTCTCACCATTAGGAGCAGTAGTAACTCCTAAGCTATCATCGTAATCATGCCTCCATAGACCATCACCTATTGGGGTATGGTCTCTAACTAACACTAAGACATCATATACACCATTATCTAACTCCAAACCATCTAAGTCAACCTCAGTAGTGGTTAATGACCTACCATCAATGACTACTTTATTTAGTTCAGCACCACCTTCGTCAGGGTCTATGAGATATACCCTCATGACATTCTTAGTGTATAGTGAGAGGTATGTAGTAGTTGGTGTATTAGTTAAGTTTTTCAGCTCGTACTTATCATTCATTCTTAAAGCATCCCACTTCCCGTCATCATAACCCCTATTCTCTACGCCATAACCTGGACCTATACCTGAAATATCTAGTGGCTTACCCGACTCTGGCTCTCCCATGTCGGTTACCATGTACTCACTATCACCATACCATACAGCATCAACAACCCTGAGAAATCCACCACCCTCATCAATAGCTAAAACAACCTCATCACCTTCATCCCTTAAATTCCATGAGCCAGAGAACTTCTCGATGTCATAGGGAGTTAGGTTTGGTATGCTCTCATTTACATCTAATATCTCATAGTCTGGATAGAAGCCGTAGATCTCGTGGAATGCTGTGGAGTTATATGCTACTATAATCCTCTTATGAGGCCCTATCTTAGCATTATCGGGGAACTTATAGAGACCTTCATCATCACCTTGTATAAGGTTATCTACATCACCTATAACATAGTTTGCGAGTTTTACCGTCTCTGTGGTTGGGTTGTATATCTCAACCCATTCATTGTTAGGATCTCCTTGAAACATAACCCTCGTTATGACTAGGTGTGTTGGTATGTATCTTTCAGTAGCTGGTACTGCCTTAATACTCTCAATGAAGTTTATGAGCCATTTAGTTATGTCAGGCTCTTCCTCCCTAATCACTAGTATGTTCTCGTCGTGGTTCACGGTAGCGCTCTTAGTAGGGTTCCACGAACCCACTATGGATACGTAGTACCTCTGCTCATCATCAAGTATCGTGAATACCTTAGCGTGCATCTTACCTGGGTGATTGTCTATTCCCACCTTCACGTTGCTATCAACAAACCAGTATATCATCCTTCCTGGAGTATCTAGGTTTAAACCCTCATCAAACACCCCAACAACTTCAGCACCTGAGGCGTACCTATCCACGATAGCCTCATATATCGGGCGTACATAACCACTAACCGTAAATATGTAGCTCGTGAAGCCTATGTGGCTCCGTTCACCAGCCCTGGTTATGTACCCGTATATAGCCATTGATATCCAATCCCTCATACCGTAATAGTGAGGGCTGAAGTATCCCTCAAAAACCACCTTCCTCTCGTACTTATCAACCGCGAATGCTACGAAGCTAGGGTCATACTTCTTCATGGTGCCGAAGTCGCCCTTAAGCATTTGCTCAAACTCTAACTCATAGAAGTGTACTAGGGTAGGTACGTTACGTAGTATTAGGACTACGTTATCGTTACTACGGAAGTCCTCCTCAATAAAGTTTGCTGTAAGTATAATGAGTGTGTCATCAGCTATTATGAACTTATCATGCATTATGTGGTATTCATCTATAGCTGATGAGTCATCTACAACCTTAATACCACTATCCTCTAATATCCTCTTTATCTCCTCATTCCTGGTATCATTATCCATTACGACAATTTTATCCTTAGCTTTACTTTCAATAACAGCCTTAGCTAAGTCTAAACCAACGTCATCTGCATGCCAATATGATACCGCTATATATAGCTTCTTAGAATTCCATATAATGTCTTTAATTCTTTCTAAAACCTCATTACCTTGTTTAGGTAGTATGTACTTCTCCGGTATTAACTTATCTATTGCATCAGGAAAGGCTATGTACGCTAATAAATCTTCTTCACTGTCGCTTGTATCCGTATAGGCGATAAGGTATGCATAATGTTCCTTGCTCTCGTATACGCTTAACCCATGTACTTTTTGATCGCCATCACCTCCTACAACTAAGGTCGGGCCCTGAATCACTTTGGGTTTTTCATTAGGTTTACCTAAGTATAACTCAACAAGCCTTACATCGTAATCACTACTATAGGCACTATATACGAGTAACGCATATTTTTCTTCCTTAATTACGTAGTCGGCTATAAGAGGATGGTAAAATTTTTTATAATCCTTATCATTAATAGTGATAGCGTTTAATCTCCACTTATTATTAGGGTCAATATTCC
>CAZUAD010000117.1:487-3363 GCA_964618155.1 uncultured Desulfurococcaceae archaeon | reverse complement strand
GCCTAAAGCAGCAGGTGATGCTACCATTACTCTCCACTGATCAGAAACTTCTGACCAAGGACCTCCGTGAACAAAGACAATCACAGGTCCAGGTCTTGGTGAGAGACCTGACTCTACTACGTACATAGGTATCTCTAAGCCATCAAATGATTTGTACTTAACAAAGTACCTCCTCCTTAACGATTTAGCTATATCATTGGGTAATTTATTATCTATTAAGATATTGTAACCCTCCTCCATAGTATTTACACGTATTATCCTATGTGGTGTTATAAGATTTGAGTAAGCTATTACTATGTATTTATCATCAAATGCTGGAATACCATGAATAGTCCCTTCAGGAGTCTTCACTAATTTACCATCTATGAAGAGATAGCTCCTACCATTTCTTACACCTACAACCCATATACTCTTATTTATCTCCCCATAGAATCTATGCTCTACAGGTCTATACTCTACATAATCCTTGAACTTAAAGCTTACTTCTCTTATAATATTTTCTTCGTAGTAATAAACGTAGAGCCCACTCTCACCCTTATAATCGCTTTCAAGTAATATTCTCCTTCCATTTATGATTACCGGATTCCTACTGTTACTCCCCTCCCTAGGGGTATATATGCGGAATTCATTTGTTCTTAGATTATATATGAATACCTCAAAAGACTTAGGATCACCCCTTAAATGACCGTAACCTACGATTACATTATTATCTACATCACTAACAAATAAGACCTTATCAATCTCAAGTAACTTTTCAAAATCTCCTTTGAGGTTAGCTAAATATAGACCTATACCCCTAGATGTAGAGCCTGTAAACGCTATTAGATTACCGTTGAAGCTTAAACTAAAGATCCTCATATCCTCAATATTAACTATGAGTTTCTCTTTACCATCTACTACGTTACTTACAAAGATCTTATGACGCTCCTTGCCTCGGGAAACATCCTTAGTGAAGACTATGTAAGGAGATGTCTTCCTAGCATATGAGGTCTCACTTACAGGGCCTCTTGAAAGTTCCTTTAAATCACTACCATCAAATCTCATTGACCATAAACTAATCACACCGCCTCTGTCACTTAAGAAAACAACCCTATCCTTAGCTGCTCCTAAGGTATAATATATGGGTAATTTAACTAACTCGGTTAATACATGTACTACTCTACTTACATCCATAACCATCCCACCTAATCTTCACCATTTAGGCTACGTTATAAGGATAGCTGACAATTTGTCCTAATCAGATCTCTCCCATAATATCTTCTTCCTCTCATAATCATCTCTTTTACCTATAGGTCTCGCAGGTATACCAGCGACCACGGTTTCAGGTGGAACGTTCTTCGTAACAACAGATCCTGCAGCAATAACCGCTCTATCACCTATTTCTACACCAGCAATAATTATTGAATTAGCCCCTACGATTACCTCGTCACCTATTATTACACCTTTTAATCTCTTAGATACAGGGTATTTATCATTAGTTATTACAACATAGGGTCCGAGAAAGACGTTATTACCTATGATGGTATTGATAGGTATAAAGACTCCCGATTCTATTCTAACATTGTTACCTACCCTTACGTGACCTTCAATAACTGTTAAAGTACCTATTATCACATTATTACCTATAGTGCTTTCTTCACGTATCATAACATTATGACCTGTTTCAACGTGATCACCTATTATGACCTTCTCATATACCGTTGTACCAGGTCTTATGTGGCATTCAGAACCTATCCTACTTCCATTACTTGCCCTATCAAGCACCTTTAATAGGTCATCACTTAATACATGAGACCTTAGTACCTCCCTTAATGATCTCCTACTCGGATATCCTATAATAACGTTATGATCAATTAACGTTTTATCACCTATCTTAGTAGGACCTAAGATTATTGAGCTTTGAGCTATTAACGTAGCCTTACCTATTAATGACTTACGAGATATGAATACCATGATACTCTCCCTAACCTTAAGAGTAGCCTATATATTTAAGCATGCCTAGGTAACGCGTTTAAGGCAATACTTATTCATCTTACTACGAAGGTATTCTGCGTTATCCTCAGGCGTTGAATCATAAGTGAAATTACCGCCTCCTAGCTCCATACCCCCCATGTACTTCAGTAAATCCTCGCCCCTCATCATACCATAAATTTCAAAGTGAAGGTGATAGTAGGGATACTTACCTTTTATAGGTGATTGGTGAAGTACCATAACGTAAGGGGAGGGCTTACTAAATAAGTTCTTTATACCACACAAGACTATCTTCAGAGCATTAGCTAACTCGTAAATTTCTCCCCCATGTAACTCAGTAATTAAGCTTACATGTCTTTTAGGATATATATGAACTTCGAAAGGCCAATGAGCAAAGAACGGTATGAATGCTATCCAATATTCACCTTCATATACTAACCTAATCTTATCCTTAACTTCACTTCTCAATACCTTACAGAAAATACAGTCAGACCTTAGGTGCCAATACATCTTAGCATTATCTAACTCCCTCCGAATCTTTACTGGTATGAAAGGTAGTACGTAAACCTGACTATGAGGGTGAGTAAGAGATACACCAACCTCCTTACCTTTATTCCTAAACCATAGGACATAGACATATTTACCCTCCTTAATTATTGTCTTTACTAAATCTACAAACTTAGTTATGACTTTCACAATTTCATCTACACTTAAATCACTTAGATCATCCAATTCATGTTTAGGTGTTTCTACTAGAACATAACACTTACCTATAGCTCTTGATTTCCTGTAGAATTCATGCTTCAGCATCAGAGGGATAGGCTGGGCTGATTCTGATAGCATTGGATACTTATTCTCAATTATGAGTACATCCCATCCAGTACCAGTTTCATCTGAGCCTGGGC
>CAZUAD010000117.1:0-477 GCA_964618155.1 uncultured Desulfurococcaceae archaeon | reverse complement strand
AAGGTCTTAACGCTCTTATATTTGAGACAAGTACCCATTCACCTAAGATAGGATCCCATCTTAACTCCATAACCTTTCTCATGTTAATGCACCATGACACCTACATCCTCTCTAACAACCCAACCTCTTAATGCTCCTAGACGTAGAGATCTAGACATTATTTGATTAGCAATAGCTAAGTCTGTTACTAAGGCAATAACTACACCACCTAATCCAGCACCAGAGAGTTTCGCCCCTAATGCACCTGCCTTTAAGGATTCATAAACCATCTTATCAAGTAATTCGGTACTAACTTCATACAAATCCCTTAGGAGCCTATGCTGATAGCTCATGATTTCACCCAATAACCTTAATGTTAATGAATCGCCATCAATGCTTAAAAGTAAGGACTTACCTAACACTTCATGAAGTTCATGAAATATGGAGCTAAATCCCTCCCTAAGGAACTTTACAAATATCTTTGTGGATTTATTCATT
>CAZUAD010000116.1:0-3386 GCA_964618155.1 uncultured Desulfurococcaceae archaeon | reverse complement strand
GTTGTTTTAGGTGTTGTTGTAGGTGTTGGTGATAGAGTGGTTTTTGTTGGTGATGGCGTAGTTATTGGTGTAGGTGTTGTAGGGGTAGTCTTCGTTGGTGTTGGAGTAGGCGTTGTAGTTGGTGTTGGTACTATGTACTTAATAATTACTTCGGAAGACTCACTCTTATGACCTGCTAGATCTATAGCTACGGCCTTAATCGTTATCTCAGTAGTATTTAATGGTGGTATAACAGCTGAGTACCTCGTAGGTGATGCCTTACTAGCCTTAATCTTATGCCATATATCCTCACCTTTGAGTTTGTAGAGGATCCATACATCCTTAATACCCCAACCCTCATCCTTAGCCGTAATAATTACTGGTACTGGCTGCTTACCTGCTAAGGGCCTAGCTATCATGGGCTTAATTGAGACCTTAGGTGGTACCTTATCCTCATATGACGCTAATATTATTGTATAATTAAGACCTGGCACTATATCAACATAAGCTCTAAATATTAGGAAGTCACCATAATATGCGAAGTCGTAAGATTTGATTAATGAGACATTACCATAGAACTTATACTCGCTAGGTTCCACAGAGGCATTAACGTAGAAGTACAGTGGTACGTTACTAAGCTTTAACTCGAATTTAGGTGATAGCTCTACATTATAGGCGAACATTGTGTACTTTTCATCCGTGAACTCCCTTATTAGGGAATAGTCAGTATTTATTGATGCCTCAGTTCCGTATGGGTTCTTACCCTTAGGTACTACAGGAAATTCAAGCCTGCCATCAGAGTAAAGCTTTATTACCCTAAACCCTCTGAACTTATAAACATTAGGATGTCCTGCAGCTGTTACTGTTATGAGCCATATCCTATCGTTAAGTCTTGCAACGCAATCCTTATGGGTATCGCCAGCTATTATAGCTATGATGTTGGTGTACTTATTAAGTATCTTAATGAACTTATCTAGGCTATCCTTATGAGCCTTCCAAGCACCAAGTACGTTCTTCTCATACTTACTTATTAATTCATCAGCTGACTTGAATGTATAATTGCCTGGATCCATAACTATTGGTGGGTGTATGATTATGATTACTGACTTATCAGAATACATGCTTAAGGTCTTGTTAAGCCATTTAAGTTGTGTATCATCTAAATAATTCTCGTAGCCACCGTCAAGACCTATTAATACGAACTTACCTAACTCTCTAACCCAGTATCTAGGGCCTACATACTTACCGTAATAGTAATATAGAAACTCCTTAAGCGTAGTTACTTGAGCCCAATCGTGGTTTCCTGGTATTATGTATGTCGGCTTTCTTATTTGGTTGGTTAACATGTTGAATATCTCTAGCGAAGCAACATCATTACCTACGTCTACATCATCACCAACCATTACCACAATATCGGCATCGAGCATGTTCGAATATACGACTGTCTGAAGGTACATCTCAGCTGCTGTTCTTCCAGCATAAAAGCCACCTATGATTGAGTCCCCTATATGAACTATGGTTAATTCATTGAATTCCTTAGTAGTATACCATAGCGATCTAGGACTCCTTAAGGTTATGTTCCCTTTACCCTCAACTACTACCTTAAGTATTACATCGTAAAGCTCTTCCTTAATACCTTCAGGTATGGCTATTGTTACGTAGTAGTAATCCTTTGATATATTACCTTGAGCTTTTATTTCAGCACCGTAGCTAAGGTTTGGAGCTATAATCCTTGCTGAGAGGGCCTTAATTACATGACCTTTAGTATATATGGTTATATTGACTAACGAACCAGGCTTAATAACTAGTGGTACTGAGTACCTGGGATCAACTATGTAGATATCATCTAAGGTTTCAAGAGGTACTGATGCACTTACTATGGTAGGTACTATCGTGATCGTTATGAGTAATAGTAATAGCGCTGAAATTAAGCTACGTAGCATAACATCCACCGACAATTAACTACTGGATTGAAGCGATTTAAAATTTTATTATAGATCGTTAGATTGATTGCTAAGAACCTATTAGAATTACAATTACTTAATAGGGCTAAGCTACAGCTTCGAATTCTATAGCCTCCCATCCCTTCTTGGGGAAGAATATAACGTCATCAGATCTTATGTATACCCTAATCTTATCTCCAGGTCTTACCTCAATGTCTCTATCTATGTATGCTTTAAAGGTCTGTCTACCTAATTTAATGCCTACCCTATTAAATAGGCCTATGAACATTGTTAACTCAACAGTACCCTCCAATACATTATACTCAGTCTTAGGTGGTTCTAACGTAAAGTCTTCAGGCCTCATGATGGCTACTGCTTCATCACCTATGCCTAGCCTATACCCCTTAGCTATCCTACCCCTTAACCTCACGTTCTCATCGACAGCAATGACGGCTCTATCGTTACTAACACTTGCAACTTTACCCATAAGTAGAGTTGACCTACCTATGAAAGTTGCTACAAATAAGTTACGTGGATGCATGTACACATCCTTAGGATGTCCTATTTGTAATATTCTGCCTTCATTCATTACAGCTATCCTATCAGATAGGCTCATGGCTTCCTCCTGATCGTGAGTTACGTATATAGTTGTAATACCTAATGTCTTCTGTAGCTTCTTTATCTCCTCTCTCATTCTTAACCTTAACTTGGCGTCTAGGTTTGATAATGGCTCATCCATGAGCAGTACCTTAGGCTCAACAACCAATGCTCTTGCAAGTGCTACTCTTTGCTGCTGACCACCAGATAACTGATGAGGGTACCTATTCTCTAAACCCTTAAGTCCAACAAGCTCTAAGACCTCCTCAACCCTTCTCCTTATCTCTTCTTTGGGTAACTTCTTTATCTTTAAACCATAAGCTACGTTATCAAATACGTTCATATGAGGCCATAGAGCGTAGTTCTGAAAGACCATTGCCGTACCTCTTTCATAGGGCTTCTTAGAAGTTACCTCTACATTATCAAAGTATACGTGACCTTCATCAGGTATCTCAAAACCTGCTATTATTCTTAGTGTTGTCGTCTTACCACAACCAGAAGGACCTAGTAATGTGAATAATTCTCCATGCTCTACATCGAAAGTTACCTTGTAAGCTGCGATTACCTTACCAAACCTCTTAGTTATATCTCTTAACGATACCCTAACCACTATTTACACCCCTATAAAGGCATACCTCTGCTTTAGTACTATGTTCGTTATCATAATAATCGTTATCTGGATACTAATAAGGAATACCGCCATAACAGCTACTAAGTTTGGACCATAGACGTAGCCGCTATAAAGCATTTCGTACATGGAGTAAGTTATTGGTGCTTGAAATCTCTCAATCCCACCTAACGTTACACTAACACTTGTTTCAGCCATTGAGTATACGAAGGATATTAGTGCTCCACTAAGTATGTTTA
>CAZUAD010000115.1:1518-3534 GCA_964618155.1 uncultured Desulfurococcaceae archaeon | reverse complement strand
TGTAATGGTATATCATATGTTAGCGGATTGCCAGGCTCTATATCTTTACGTCTATATGCTGTAATAACTTTACCAATGATTAAGTTATGATCTCCGTAACTTAAATCTGAGTGGAGATTACACTCAACAATAGCTAATGCCTCTTCGAATATGGGGACTTTAAGTCTTTGACTTAACCTCCACCTTAGTCCAGATCTATCTAACTTATCAGTAAAGTCCCTACCGCTAACGCTACCTAAGTAATGTATAGCTTTAACGTATTTAGTAGGTAATATGTTTACTGAGAAGTACTTACTTCTAACGAGTAATTCGTAGGTATACCTTTCCCTGGCTATGGCTATAGCTATGTATGGCGGGTTACGTGATACAGGCATTACCCAGGAAGCAGCCATAGCACTACATCTATCAGCATAGCAAGCACCAACAACAACTACCGGTCTTGGGTGAAGCACGTAAGGTAATGATCTAGAATCTATACTAACCCACAAATCACCCACCAATATACCTAAATCCTAATTATATATTAAAATAGTTAGACCTCAGCCCTGGCCACTCCATTCACCATTCAAACTAAGGGTGTGTAGTCATCATCGGCCGGTAGTAATATTGCTAGGAAGGTAATGAAGCTACTTACTAGGGCTTTCTTTAACTAAAGATTTAAGCTTATCGCTTAAAATCCTCATGCTCTTATCAAGCCTTATTCTTAGGTCTATATCTATAAGCAATACTCTAAGAGCTTCAACAACGTTTCTAGCGATATCAACCTTCCTCCTTAGCCCCGGAACTAGAGCTTCAGGGTAATCTAAGGACTTACAAGCTTCATATATAGCTTCAGCTACACTAAACATGCGCCAAGCTCTCTCCATATCATTAGATCTAATTAGGTCTACTACATACCTCTTAAGCTCTCCTACTACATCGAGGAGACCTTGAATATAAGGTATTGGATGTACCTCTAACTCCTTAAAGTTAGGGATTCTTAAAGACGTAATTATTGAGAAGAATACTTCAGCTTCAACATACTCAGCTAGTGCGTTATACATAGTGCCTCCATACATTAATTCAGGATGGTCCTTAACCTTAGCTATGAGCTCTTTAACCATAGACCTTAACATTATTATTCTCTCCTTAGCCTTATTGATATTACCAGCATGTATGTCAGTAATTACGTAGCCTGACTCTCTAATGACATCCCTTGAGGACTTTATCAAATACTCCCTAACACTATCCTTAGTTTTAAGAAATTCATCAACCTCTCCCACAATCCTTCTAAGTACTTCACGATTGAAACCCATAATACTAACCTCCATACATGACTATAATTAAGGTAATTATTAAGCTGAGCTTAAAGGTTAATTACCAACAAAGAAAGGTAGATTAGGGTGTGAGTCTTAAGCAACCTGCTACTACCAGCTAAGGGTAAGAGGAAGGAGGATTACCTTAGGGTGATATATAAGTTAATGCTTGAAAAAGGACATATAAGGGTAAAAGATATAGCTGAAAGTCTAAATATAAGCCCGCCAAGTGTTGTCGACTTCTTAGAGAAGCTCTCTAAGGAGGGATTAATAGTTTATGAGAAAGGAGGTAAGATAGAACTTACAGAGAAGGGGTTAAGTATAGGTAAGGCCTTGCATGAGAGGCATGAGGCACTAAAGAAATTCTTAATACTCCTGCTAAGGATAGATGAGGAGCAAGCTGAAAGAGAGACGTGTTATATAGAGCATGGAATTAGTGAAAAAACTCTTGAACGTATAGTGAGGTTTATTAAATTTATAGAGAAATGTGGTCATGAAGTACCGCTCAAGTTTCTTGAGCATCTCTATAAGTATTATGAAAGTGGGGAAGAGGAGATTACCTGCCCTTCTTAATAATTCTTAGTTAAGTCATATGGAGGTTGGCTAGCGTATGGAATACATAAGTAGTATTGATATGAGAGTATACGACATGAATGCAATTGCGCTAGGAGTTAGTGATTTACAGCTAATGGAGGTTGCTGGAAAGGGTGTTGCAGACGTC
>CAZUAD010000115.1:0-1508 GCA_964618155.1 uncultured Desulfurococcaceae archaeon | reverse complement strand
TGCCAGGCATGAAGCCTCTCGAGGAGCTAACGTAATAGTATACTTACTCTCAAAGCCCGAAGAGATAAGACATGAAGCTACACTAACCGAGCTATCGTCACTAGAGTTAATGGATTTAAGTGTAGAAGTCATTAGGGTACGTAACCTAAGCGACATGCCCGAATATGTTGAGGCTGATGCTATAATAGATGCACTACTAGGTATAGGTGTTAAAGGTAAGGTTAGAGATATTTATGCCAAGGCTATCGAATGCATAAATAAGTCTAAGGGGGTGAAGATATCTATAGATATACCTTCAGGCTTGGATCCAGATAGCGGTGAGGTACTAGGTGTTGCAGTTAAGGCTGACATAACCGTGACGCTACATAAACCTAAAGTGGGGTTCACTAAGAACCCTCATTACGTAGGTAAGCTTATGGTATTGAATATAGGAATCCCACCTGAAGCTGAGCTTTACGTAGGTCCAGGAGATGTAGTGTATAGGTTTAAACCTAGAGCTTTAAAAGCGCATAAAGGTCAAGCAGGAAGAGTGTTAATCATAGGAGGTTCTGAAGTATTTACAGGTGCTCCAGCGCTCACTGCATTAACTGTCCTGAGAACAGGCTCTGACTTGGCTTATGTAGCAGTGCCAGCTAGAGCTGCTGATATCGTTGCTTCATACTCACCGAATCTAATAACCATAAAGCTTTCAAGCTCGGATCACTTAATCCCTAAGCACTTAGAGGTGTTAAAGCCATGGATAGATAAATCTAATGTCATAGTTATAGGACCGGGATTAGGTTTAAGCCCTGAAAGCGCTGAGGCATTTAGGGAGATTATCACATATGCGCACTCTCTGGGTAAGTATGTAGTCGTTGACGCTGACGGCTTAAAACATTTAGCTAAGTATAGGGAGCTAGCCAACACTAAAATGGTATTAACACCTCATAGTGGTGAGTTTAAGATACTAACCGGTATGGATTTGCCCGATATTGAGTACCTAAGGGAGAGAGGTGAGATGGTTAAGAAAGCTAGTAAGGAGTTAAATAATGCAACCATACTTCTTAAGGGACCTGTCGACATTATTAGTAACGGAATTAGGGTTAGATATAATAAGACAGGAGTACCAGCTATGGCTGTTGGTGGGACGGGTGATGTCCTTAGTGGTATCATAGCTTCATTGATAGCTAAGGGGATAGATCCATTCAATGCGGCATGTATGGCGGCATTCATAAACGGTCTAGCTGGTGCATTAGCGTTTAAGGAATTAGGTGAAGGAATAACAGCTACGGACTTAATAGATAGAATACCACAGATAATTAAGGATCCTATGAAGGCATTTAAGGAGGGATTAATCTATAAGAGGTTAAGGATAGTGAAGTAAATGATGATACTCTAAGCATTACAACTCAGACTTATTACCCCTTTTAATAAGATTTACAACGAGTCCCGCCGTAGCTCAGCGGTAGAGCGCCCGGCTGTAGTCAGCCCTGGGGGGTACATGCTATAACTACATGCCCCCCAGGCAG
>CAZUAD010000114.1:3440-3779 GCA_964618155.1 uncultured Desulfurococcaceae archaeon | reverse complement strand
CCAATATATATTTATCAAAGTTTCATAAATATATGTTAGAATATCCAAATTGAGTTATTTAATATTTTTATAGAGGAAAAGCATAAATAACATATGGTGAATATTGTATTTCGAGGTAGTTAGTATGCCTAGTCAAATACCTTTAATTGGTGAGAAGTTCCCTGAGATTGAGGTTTTAACAACGCATGGTGTGAAGAAGCTACCTGATGATTATAAGGGTAAGTGGTTTGTACTCTTTAGTCATCCAGCCGACTTTACACCTGTATGTACAACAGAGTTTGTAGCTTTTGCTAAGAGGTATGAGGACTTTAAGAAGTTGAATACTGAGTTAATAGGTTT
>CAZUAD010000114.1:0-3430 GCA_964618155.1 uncultured Desulfurococcaceae archaeon | reverse complement strand
ACAGCACCTTTAGCCACATTAAGTGGATTGAATGGATTAAAGAGAAGTTCGGTATTGAAATACCGTTCCCGATAATAGGTGATCCGCAAGGATTTGTTGCTAAGAAGTTAGGTATGTTACATGCTGAGTCAGCAACGCACACTGTAAGAGCTGTATTCATAGTTGATGATAAGGGGGTTATAAGGACTATACTTTACTATCCATTAAATGTTGGTAGATTAATTGATGAGATCTTGAGAATTGTAAAGGCATTACAGATAAGTGATAAGTATGGTAGAGCAATACCTGCTAATTGGCCAAATAACGAATTAATAGGTGAAGCAATAATAGTGCCACCAGCAGCAACTATACCGGAAGCTGAGGAGAGGGTGAAGAAGTTTAAGTGTTATGACTGGTGGTTCTGCTACGAGGAAGTAGTTTCTAAAGAGGATGTTGAGGAAGCTAGAAAATATCTTGAAAGAGCATTTAAGGGGGCTAAGTGAATAAGTTCTTTTTAAATTATACTTAACAGCTTATTAGCTAAATCCCTTAACCTCCCCTCTAATTCCTTCGTTAAGGATCCTCTAAAGTCTAAGGAGTCTACAACATTATAGCCTGCCTTTGATAACTTAGTTATTATTTTCCTAGAGACAGCTGGCCCCCAACCGTACGACGTAATTACGGCTAAGGGCTTATTATAAGGTGTCTTTTCTGAAATTAGATTAACTATATAAGCAAGTTCAGGAAAGATGTCTGTTTCATAGGTTGACGTACCTATAACTATGGCAGAAGCATCAACTATATCTGATAGTATGTCTACTACATTAGGCCTTGACTCATCAGTTAATTCGTAAATCTTAACATTAGCTCCTCCTCTCTTCAACACGTTAACTAATATACCCATAGCCTTAGCTGTAAATCCGTACATAGAGCTATATATAATAACCACCTTACCTTTCTTAGCTCTTCCTTTAACCCATTTAACATACTCATTAACTATTAAGTTAGGTTTTCCTCTCCATATGAGACCATGAGATGGCGCTAATATGGATAACTTTATATTCAATTTCTTAAGCTTCTCAACAGCCTTCACTATGAAGTCCTTATAATGACCAACAACTGTGATCATGTACTTTCTAGCTTCATCAAGCACCTTATTAAGTTCATTCTTACTTAATTCATCATCAAATACTGCTTTAGGTATACCGTAAGATCCGAAAGCATCACATGAGAGCAGTATCTCAAGCTCATTTATGTAAGTCATTATTGTTTCAGGCCAGTGGAGCCATGGGGTATGTATAAATCTTAACGTGTAATCACCGAACTTAAGCTCCTCACCATCTCTTAACGACTTAAACCTAACATTAATACCGTAAAAGGATTTAATAAGGGCATTAGCGAATGTATGACCTAACACTACTGGTTTATAATTAGTTAGCTCTAAGACCTTTGGTAAAGAACCTGAATGATCAGGTTCCATGTGATGTACCACAATATACTTTAAATCCTTTAAATCAATAACCTTTCTCAATGCTTCGATAAAATCATTACTAAATTTACCTTTCCATGTATCAAATAATATAGCACCTTCTGACGTTACTAATAAATAAGAATTGTAAGTGATTCCTTCAGGTATGTACCAAATAGCCTCAAAATATCTAATGATGTCATCATCAAGCCTTAAAACATATAATTGATTAGTGATCTTTTTCACATATGTTTTAACCATGATTGCTGCCTACGTATTATTAGGTAATACTAGATTATTTAATGGTACTATTGAAAAACATGTATTTTAATGTAATAGGTAATAAGTTATATTCGCTTCAAATAATGAAGTAACTAAACAAACTTCATGTACGATATAAACAGATTTTTAAGTAATATTGTTTGATCCTAATTTAATTCCCGCTATTAAACATACTTTATCAAGAGGTGTTGGTATGCATGTTATTACCTTAGTGGTTATATTCATGAACCTTAATTTATTAATCACGTATGTGGGGTTAGTTACTGATGAGATGGTAAGGAATACTTTACCCCCTGTCCTTAGTAGCTTAAGCGAGCTCCTAATCATGTTGAAGAGAATTCTTAAGTCACGTCCAGCGCACCAGTTTAGATCTAGGACATCCTTTGGCTCTATAGGTAAATAAGGAGGGTTTAATATTACGTAATCCATCATTACCTTTAAGCCTTTTAGGTTGGTTAGAATGCATACTCTATCCTCCACATTGTTGAGCTTAGCATTGATCTTAGTGGTTGCGATAGCTAATGGTGATACATCATAAGCATAAACCTTAACAACATCTTTAAAGTGTTTCGCGATGTATATAGCTATAACTCCTGAACCACAACCTAAATCAAGGACATTACCATGAGGTTTAACATTACTGAGTATTAATGTTGTAGATAATGTGAAGGTCGGATTAAAGATTGTATGAGGTATTATTAAGTTCAAGCCTTCATACTTAAAATACACTTTTAACTTAGGTATTAACTTATGTGTAACCCTTAGTAACAACCTTATTATCTCAGATCTAATCAAGGCTTTCCAGACAATTTATACAATTATACCTGAAATTAATTTACATAGCAGCAATGTCTATCTCCTCAACATTCCCCTAATGACTAAAAGGTATATTAGTACACCTGAAACAGCTGCAATTATTGGTATATGCAAAGGTATACTAGGCCGTTCTCCCCCATTACCTTTACGAATAACTACTTCAGTATCTCCTACGTTAATGTACGACCATGTAATATTTGAAAGCGTATATACTGAACTACTTAATATGTTAAGTTCGTAAAGCCTTATTAAGAGCCCATTAGATAGTGGCATGGGTTTAGCTATAATGGCTAACCTAACGCATTTTAAATTACCTACATTAAGAGAAGAATTACTTAAGTATATACCATTAATAACAACCTCTAAGTGCTTACTTATCAACTTAATTAACACTATTCTATCATCACCTTCAACTCTGTGAAACTCCCTCTTACCTCCGAAGTCAACTACTATGTTACTAGTAGATGATTTACTATCCCTTAAAATCACTATTGGCTTATACGATGTTGAATTCTCAGTATATAGTTGGATTATGAAATCCCCATAGCCTAAGATTAGGTATTTAAATTTCACTATTAAACCTTCTATACTACCTATACTTACACATACATTACTCCACATTTTTATGAACCCATTTCTACCCACCCTTATATCCATAAAGACACTATCATGAGGGATAGCGCATGTGAAGGGAAGTATTAGAAGCATCATAAACCACGTAACTAGTACAATACACGTAATCCTCACTAAACCACCCAATCTGTACTACGCTTATTAAAAGTACTCTAGTAGGTACTAAGACTTAGGCGATCCTAAACAATTCACACTCTACACTCTAATTAGAGATAGATCGTTTAAGGATGTTAGAAGGGCTATTACGTAGAA
>CAZUAD010000113.1:0-3838 GCA_964618155.1 uncultured Desulfurococcaceae archaeon | reverse complement strand
TAGTTCTAGATTGCATGATTAGCTCTTATTTATTAATTCGAGCAATCCTGAGTTCTTGGCTAGTCCTGAAGCTATCATATCAGCTAATCTCAATGGTTCAGGTATGGGTGATGTTACTTGTAGTTTAATTATGTAATCAACTACTTCGCTGCAATTAATTCCGTAACAGCTAATCCTTATAGGCCTCCATGGGGTATAAGTGACTTGTGATTTTCCATAAACGCTGTCAATAAGATTGTATCTAGAAGTCCAATCACTAAAATGTTTGAATAAAGCTTCTTTAATCTTAATTAAGTTTAATTCATGCTTAAACACTACCACGACAGGTAATTTAGTAATTACGTTTAATCTCTTAGGATTAACAACATTAAAGCCTGCGTAAGTTACGCCATCAAGTAATATAAGCTTCGGATTACCACCTAACCTTTGGACTAAGTTAGCAATTCTGGAAGTAACGTCATCAAAATCAACGATTACTTCGCTAATAACTACATTCAAGGGCTTAACATCATCACATAGAACAGCTGCAATTATGGTCTTTAATCTCCTATACTTGAATTCAGGCGGGAAATAACCTTCATCAACCCCAACTACTTCCAACAAACCACCTAATCTTAGATTCATTACCTAAAACTTTAATTACTACTTGAGGATCAACCATTAAGATTACCTCCCTTGTCTTACCGTAACGTCCTCTATTAATTAGCTTAGCATTAACTATACCTAGCATCTCTAACTCATTTATTATATCGCTTACTCTACGCTGAGTTACGGGTTCCAAACCTATCTTCCTAGCGATCTCTCTATATCTAAGGTAAAGTTCGCCCGTACTTCCGATCTTACCTCCTCTTAAGGCTATGGTTAATAGAACTAGCTTGCCATGGAAGGGGAGTGTTCTGATGACCTCCATAACCATATCCCTCTCTATCTCCTCCCTAGCTCTCTTAACATGGTCTATTGTAACCCTATCAGCACCTTCACGTTCAGCAACCTCACCTGCAACTCTTAGGAGGTCTAAAGCCCTTCTAGCATCTCCATGCTCTCTAGCTGCTATAGATGCACAGTACTGTATTACAGCATCATCAACAGTACCAGGCTGAAATGCCTTTGAAGCTCTCTCCCTTAATATGTCAGTTAACTGTAGTGCATCGTAGGGTGGAAAGAGTATCTCAACCTCCCCTAAACTAGACTTGACCCTAGCATCTAGCTTTTCCATGAACTTAACGTCGTTTGTTATACCTATTACCGAGACCTTACCTCTAGATAGCTCATCATTTATCCTAGTTAATCTGTAGAGTAGTTCATCACCAACCTTCTTAACAAGGAAATCAATCTCATCTAAGACAACAACTAAGATCTTATTTAATGTATCTATAGCTCTCTTAACCCTCACATACACCTCAGCTGTTGAGAGCCCTGTAAAGGGTACCTTGATTCCCAATGATTCAGCAATCCTTGCTAGTACTCTATATGTCGTATCCTCATGCCTACAATTAATATATGAATAGGTGAAAGTCTTAATTCCTTTAGCATCACTATATTCTTTAATTCTCTTCAATACAAACTTTACAACAGCGGTCTTACCTGTCCCTGTTAGTCCATATATGAATATGTTACTCGGTCTTTCGCCCCTTAAGAGCGGTGCTAATATCTCTGTTAACTTCCTTATCTGCTCCTCTCTATGCGGTAAGAAATCGGGTATATAATCAGGTCTTAGTACATCTCTGTTCTTGAATATCTTTGACGTAACCCTACTTAAGATCTCGAAAATAATGTCATGACTCAATTGTAAGCCCCTCCAGTGGTACCAGAGGAAGTTATGGGGATTGAAGCTATAAGTTGGTCGCTAAATGCTTTAGGTAATTACGCTTAATAGGATAGCCTACCTCTTAAGTTACTGAATAATACCGGAATAATTAGTGATGTAATTAGTGAGACCATAATCACAGAATTAAAGAGCTCTAATGAGATAACGCCAACCTCTAACGCTAGTAAAGCTAGTGCAGGCTCCAGGGATCCTCTCACATTCATTGCGATCCCCATTAGCACAGCCTTCCTAGCCCCACTACTAAAATATGTAGGTATGAGTGACCCAACAAACTTACCTATGAATGCTAAAGTCAGGAGTATTAATGTTAATGGTGTAAAGAGAAGGTGTATGTTCACCTTAATACCTACATAAACGAAGAATATCGGGATGATGAAAAACTCGAGTATGGTACCTATCCTAGTTATAAGTTCTTCAATTCTGACAACGTACATTAACGTTGGATCATGAGTTAATCTAAGTGAGCTTATGAGTAATCCTGCAAGGTAGGCACCTAAAGTCATTCCTAGCCCCAATAACCCAAACGTGTAAGAGAATCCAAAGAAGAGTATAGATGCTAGCATCACTAAATAACTCCAATTAATTACCAATGTATAAATTCTTCTCTGAAGCACCTTAGCTATGAGAAGTGAGAGAGCTGCAATTGCAGCAAATGATGCAGTAAACTTCATGATCTCAATAAGAGCTGTTGAACCACTTCCAAGCATTCCTCCCTTAACTATCGACATTAACATAACTGCAAGAATATCGTCAAAGAATGAAGCAGAGATTAGGGTTCGTTTAAATATATCGTCAATCCCTCCTGTCTGCTCAAGCATTATAACCACGACTTCAGTCGCTGTATTACTTAATGAAATAGCCACGATTAATGAAGCGTAAAGGCTGTACCCTAGGTATGCAAGTATTAGTAAAGTTATGATAGATGTTAAGGATACACCACTTATGGTTAATATCAGTGCTTGCTTAAAGTAAATTCTAAATCCTCTAAAATCTACGTTAAGCCCTGCATAGAAAAGGAGGAATAGTAGTGAGAATGTAACAAGGATGTCTGGGTAATCGTTTACAGTTATTAGCTTTAGTACTGAGGGTCCTAGAAGTATGCCAACTATCATGTATGCAGCTATTGGTGGTACTCTTAACTTACCTAGTAGGAAGGATGAGAGTCTAGCAATAACTATGGATAGTAGGAGTATGGCTATGATATCATTACCCACACCTAACCTAACCCTCCATTATGCTAGCTACCATTTAGTTGTTGACTCAGCTACTACTTGGTCGACGCTATGAATTACTCCTCCTAACCTCTCTATTATTGATCTTATGGATTCAAAATCTATGTCAGGACCTTCTATCGTTATTGTTAGGGTTACTGTTTCAACGTCAATCTCATTCACTACTATTGTTACCCTTTGTACGCCTTTACTATCACTTAATGACTGAGCTAACTCAACTATTGAAGGACCCTTTAAGGGTTTTAAGACGTCTAGAACGACCTTCTTAAGCACCAACTCCTCTTTTCGCCCCCTCTAAAGATGAGTTTAATAGTTTTTAGTGTTTAAGTCTTTACCTAATTCTCACCCTATTTACCTTCCTCGATGACCATGAATACTTCCTAATTCTCTTTGATCGACCAAAACCACATGCAGCACAATATCCCTTAGCTACGTTGAATGCGTGTCTTCCACACCTTCTACATCTTATGTGTGTCTTACTTCTACCATGTTTACCCATAGATGGTGTTCCTTTCATTATTCATCACCTAGTAGGTGAGACTAATATTACGTTTTCCCCTCTAATTATTACAGTACCTAACTTCTTTACACTACCATTCTCTAATATCTCGTCTGCATCATCGAGTACTATGTTTAGGTGTTGATCGAAGCTTCTTAGCTTACCTCTTAGTAATCTATTACCTCTTAATTTAACTAAGACGAGGGATCCAACGTTTTCACTTAATAGTCTTTGAGCTGCATCACTCATTTGATACTACCCTCTCCTCCTAGATTAAGG
>CAZUAD010000112.1:0-3892 GCA_964618155.1 uncultured Desulfurococcaceae archaeon | reverse complement strand
TATCAATACCTAATTCCTTCAGTTTCTGTCTGAACCACTTCCGGAAGTACTTAACCGCTAGGCCTAACCCCCTGAAAGCGTCTTCCACAGTATCCTCATGCGGTAACTTACCCTTCCATTTAAGTATTTGATTATAGACCTCTACCGGTAAGTACATGACGAACTCATTCTTACCGCCCCTCTGCAGGTCAACATGAACCCTCACAGCCCCGTAGCCTAGCTTAACCGCCTTAAGCTTCTTGATATTTTCAATGAGGTAGAGTGCTTCAACCAGTCTGCAGCCAGTACTTACTAATACGTTATAGATTAGGGTGTAGGGCGGTCCTAGCCGCTTAATCTTCCTACTTAAGCTAAGCACCTTAGAGTCAGGCGGTACGTAAGTGTCTTCCCTAGCTCTAGGCTTCTTAGGTAGCGCTTTCTTAAGCTTACTCACTAACTCATCAAGTTCTCTAGTCTTCTCAAGGAATGTTAGGAACCGCCTAAACGCTTCATAGCTCGACTTGTTAAGACCGCCCATAGCCTCTAAGGCCCTGCTAACGTCTTCCTTACCGCATAACTTAACACCTACTAGCTTAGGTATGTAGTAGCTGTAGTCCCTCACGGTCTTCTCTCTAATCCTTGGGTTTTCCCTACGTAGCCACTTAAAGAACTCGCTCACTAATTCCTTAGTTATCTCTAGGCAGGCCTCACTATCAGCTAAAGAGCTGTGGATAACTTTTACGTGTTTCTGGGTCCTTGAGTGATTACTTAAAGCCGGCTCATAACCGGGTGGTCCGGGGTTCAAATCCCCGCGGGCCCACCATAGAAGTTCTTAATACTAATATCCATTAACTCAATACGTTAGATTTTAACAAACGTACACGCTCTCTTAGGTGGGTAATTAATCTAAAGGTCTATGTGGAGCCGGGGGCGGGATTCGAACCCGCGAAATAGCGGGTTACGGCGGTGGTTACCCCACTGCAGCCCGCCGCCTTAGACCGCTCGGCCACCCCGGCTCCAGTGATACTAAGATTAAATAGAGCTATAAGTTTTATTTTGAATGGTATGGGGTGTCGTAGATGTTTAGTAGAAAAGCACTTGCAACGGCCATTAAGAAGTTAAGGGATGAGGGCATCGAAGGTGTGATTATAGGGAGTACGTCATACATGTTAGCATTAAACTTAAGGGAGTTTGAGGATGATATTGACTTATTTGTAACATCTTTATCGCCAACATTTGATGAAGAAGTAATTAGGGAGAAAGCTGAGGAATTAGGATGCTTCGTAGGACAAACAGAGTGGGGAACTCCACAACTTCACTGTACCTTTGAAGGTTACAATATCGTAATAGAACTCTATGAGAACATGTATGACTTCTATATTCCTGAGGTAATGCTTGATGAAGCTATAGAGTATAAGATTAACGATACCGCAATAAAATCGCTTAGAGTTGAAGACTACATAGTACTAAAGGCAAAATCAGGTCGTGATAAAGATGTTGAAGACCTCATGTACTTAGGCGACTTAATTAAGGATGGAAGGTTAAGTATTAAGAGTAGAATTATCAAGGATAGGCTAAAATACTTTGAAGACTACGAAATCAACTTGATAATGAAGAGGTTGAGGTCAATAGGTTTAAGTATAACTTAATTACAATTATCTCTTAATACCTATCCTCTTCTTCTTTGGTCTTAAATTCTTACTCTTACACCTCCTACATTTAGTAGCTCCTGGGGGGTTTAGAGCACCACATTTCCTACAAATCATTTTGTTCAATACTCTACTCTCAACGATTTTTAGTAGCTCAGGATCCCTTATCGGCATATCCTACCCTCTCTCAAGGTTTACTAGACTTGCTTAAAAGTTTAACTAGAAATAATTTGAGGAAAATGATTTAAGGCTCGGTGAATTTAGGGGAGTGAAAGATGTTTAAACTCATACACCTATATATGGTTGTGCGAGCAAGGAGAGAATAGAGTGTGTGGGAGGTGAAGATACCACTAGACCACATATGCGTAAAGACGGGAGTGCTGTGTCCTCGATGTCAGAGGTTAGTTGATACAGGAGCTGTACAAAGGTTTGAAATTGATGTAATGAGGGCACTGCTTGAGGTAGAGAGTAGAGTTGATTTCAGATTCCTAAAGGATGCCTCATATGTTAAATCGTTTAATATAGACAATGTTCTCGTACTCTTAATAGAGCTTAGGGAATCAAACATACATTCAAGAACATTAGCTAAATTAGGGAGGGCTTTAGCTGAAAAATTAGGTAGAAGGGTAAGAGTGGTTAATGTAGCACATGGTAACTTAAGGGATATAGCATCACAACTCATATACCCTGCCAGAGTTATAGGTGTTAACACCTTATGGCTACCTGATGGAACTATAGAGCATATAGTCAGAATACCAAGATCCGATAGAAGGTACTTACCGTTAAACACATTAATAATAGAAAACATTCTATCCCAGATAACTGGCATGAACGTTAGAATTAGAGTTGAGGGGTAACTAACTATGCAGTATAGAACACATTTGTCCTCCGACATAGATGAAAGCCTTGCTGGAAAGGAGGTAATAATAGCTGGTTGGATTCATGCTAAAAGGGATTTAGGAGGTAAGAAATTCATTATAGTTAGGGATAAGGATGGTTATATTCAAGTTGTTATAGATAAGAGAAAGCACCCTAAGTTAGCGGAGTTATTTTATGAGCTAACACCTGAAACAACGGTAAGTGTTAGGGGTATTGTTAAACTAGATAGAAGAGCTCCTGGAGGTTTTGAGATAGTACCCATAGATATAGTAGTGCATAGTAAGGCGAAGGCACCTTTACCCTTAGATGTTAGTGGAAAGGTTCCAGCAGACTTTGATACTAGGATGAGAGAGAGGGTTCTTGATCTTAGAAGGGAGGAGTCTAGAGCATACTTTAAAATAACGACTGTAGCGTTAAGAGCTATAAGAGAGGAGCTCTACCGTAGGGGATTCATAGAGGTCTTCACTCCTAAAATAATAGCGACAGCAACAGAGGGTGGCGCAGCACTATTTCCTGTAGCTTACTTTGGCAAGGAGGCATACCTCGCTCAAAGCCCTCAATTATATAAGGAGCTATTGGCTGGAGCCTTTGAGAGGATCTTTGAAATAGCACCTGCTTGGAGAGCCGAGGAATCTGATACACCATATCACCTCTCAGAGTTCATAAGCATAGATATAGAGATGGCGTTCGCTGACTACCATACGGTAATGGAGGTATTAGAAAATGTTGTGTATCGAGCAGTAAAGGAGGTTAAGGAAGAATGTAGAAAGGAGTTAGAGATAATCAAGTACGAACCTCCTGATATTAAACTCCCTATAAAGAGATATAGGTATACTGAAGTCGTAGAGATACTTCGTAGTGAGGGAATGAATATTGACGTTGGAGACGATATAGGAACACCAGAGCTTAGGGTCTTCCACAAGGTTACTGGTGAGGAAATCTACTTCATAATCGATTGGCCGGATGCTATAAGACCTTTCTATACGATGCCTAAAAAGGATGACCCACGCTTTACCGAGTCGTTTGATTTGACGTGGAGATTCCTCGAAATAGCTTCAGGCAGTACAAGGGTTCATAAGAAGGAATTATTAATAGAAAGGTTAAGATTAAAAGGATTGAATCCAAAGAACTTTGAGTACTTTACACGATGGTTTGACTACGGTATGCCTCCACATGCTGGTTGGGGTATGGGCTTAGGTAGATTTGCATTAATGCTAACGGGAGCTAAGAATATTAGGGAGGTGGTGACCTTCCCAAGAGATAAAAAGAGACTTACACCTTAAGCTTATCCCTTAAAAACTCCCTAAGAACGATCGTAGCATATTGTGACTCATTTAAGGTAAAACTTAGAATAAGTTTATCGTTACTTACTTCATAAGACACAG
>CAZUAD010000111.1:0-3915 GCA_964618155.1 uncultured Desulfurococcaceae archaeon | reverse complement strand
CATTCATAGTAAACCCTCAGTGAGGGTCCCACTCATCATTTCTCAGCCACTGACGGTTACATCACCAGTAAAGTATTGGAGTGAATGCTTATAATACTTCAAGCATAGAGTGAGGTATATCAAGGCTCTAGTTAAGGTATAATTGGATGATGAAGCCGCTCCAAAATGATTGGTGAAGAACTCGCGACGAACTGATTACTATGATTTACCCTCACTTCACTTCTTGACTAATTTAGCGTATCTCAACGCCTTCTTAAGAGTTCCCGTAGTTCTTAAAGGATGTATTATGATACCGTTTCTTATTTGGAGTAATGCTAGTGCGGTTAATATCTTAGATCTATATATTGAGTTAAACTTAATAATACCTTTACAGATTTTCTTATCAAGAATTACAACCGATATGCCAGCCTTCGTTAGTTCCACAGAACCAAATAGTTCCTTAAAATACCTCTTAACTAATTCTTCAAATTCATGCCTCTCTATAGATTCCTCACTAATAAACTCAAACACAAGGTACCTCCTACGAACTTTTTTTCTTTCTTCTAGACTCTTTATATAAGACTTCAAGGTTCTTGCTTTAATACTCATAAGCAGAATTCTTAACTTACTTCTTACTGATGCGGTGTAAATTAATGAAATTACTGATATAGCGAGTGAAGCAACTATCAATGCTAGGAGTATAGTAAACAAGTAAGAGGCCTCATACATGAATTACATACCCCACACTTCTAAGTACTCGTAGAGGAGTTAATGTTAATGGCTTAAGTGCATAAGTACCCGTAATTCCTAGTTCCTCAAGTATTGAAATAAGCATTACAGGATGTATTACCTCATTAGGTTTTGAAGGACAGGCGGTAAAGATTATCTCTAAGTTCTTACGTAGAACTGCTTTAATTATGTTGACTAATCCCTTTAGATATTTTTGACTCTCCATAGCATCAAGGAGAGATTTAAGAGGTAACTCTACTGGTATGTCGAAATTATATAGCTTTTCCACAGATTTACGGCCCAACCTCAACAGTGCTTCACTAGTTAGGGAAATTGCGTGAGCAATCCTTCTCAGCCTTATAGGATCTTTTATATCATCATTAGATCTCACCTTTAATACCTTGACCATATTTTTAGGGGCTACCTTTAAATCCTCTATATTTGTGCGTGTGATCCTAGGTATTAGTATTAAATCATTAGCTCTACTTAACTTCTTAATCCCTTCAACAATAGCTACCTTGTAATTATACTTACTTAGATTATCTAATATAGGCTTATCTAAGCTCATTAAGCAAAATTCTATGAATTTCATAGCTAGCACGACTTAATCATTTCTTCTAGTACATTCCTTAAGCTGTCAACTGATTTAAGACTAGTAAAAGAGAATACTATCTTAATAACATCACTACCATCAAGGAGTTTTATCCTACCTAGGTAAGCATCTTGCTTGCTAAGCCTAATATATAGATGAGATACTCTTGGATCAACTCTATCACTTAATGATGCTATTAATATCCCCCTCTCACTTTCCGATAGTCGACATAAAATATTCCTTAGAAGTTCATCCGAGGATCTGCCCTTAAGCTTGATACTTAATATACTTATTTCGTTACCATAGTGACCCTTAGTTTTAACTATATCAATATTTACGTTACCTCTTACACCAACGGGTAGTATATTGATTAAGGCTTTCTTAACCTTTTCTAAGTCTTCTGTTGCGTGCACATATGTTCTCAACACAGCACTTAAGACTTTAATATCCATAACTACTTACCGTTATATTCATTTCTCTATGCCAAGTTCCTCAGCCTTTTCTTGAGGAATAATTAGTCTAGCACCTCTCGAAGCTTCATGTCTCTTCTTAAGCTTTCTCTCTTTAGCCTTCTTTTTCCACTTATACTTATGAGTTCCTTTGAGACCTCTACTTCTTAGTAGCCCCCTCATTCTTCTGCCAGCCATCGTTTTACCTCTGAATACCCTTCTTCTTTGACTTGGTTGTGTTATCCAATTGATATCCTTATCAGCCTTTATCGCTGGATGATGGGGGTCGACCATTATTACTTCAAAGTACTTGTAGAGGCCGTCCTCACCTACGTAGTAGCTACCTAAGACCTCAAGGTTTGGATACTTTCTTGCAGCTCTCTCCTCAGCTATTAACTGTAATGACTTTGCTGGTGCAAAGCCGTATACACCCATTCTCTTAGGTCTCCTACCTGAATCCGGTCTAGGCTTTCTCCTACCGCCTTTCCTAACTCTAACTCTGACCACTATAAACCCTTGCTTAGCTTCATAACCTATCGCTCTAGCCCTATCAAGTCTTGTAGGCTTCTCAACCCTAACAATTGCCGGCTGCTTTCTCCATTCCATTAATCTCTGTCTCATCAGCTCCCCCATAACACCATCATACGGTCTCTTCCATAGCTGCGCTATGTAATGATACATAGACTTAGCCATATCTACACCACCTTACTGACCTCTTCAATTAATATATTGGAGGTTATTAAATTCTTATCAATAATCATTACAAAAGCTCATATTCCTAAATAAACTAAGCCATTGAAATCACCTTACATGCGTATTGAGAGAGCTATCTTACATTCACTTTATCTTAAGAGAGTGCTATCACTTGTAATGAGGTCATTGCAAATAACAAGTATTGTTAAGTTGGACATATGCTCGTATGTGGTAATGCAGGAAATAGACTTTGAATTCAAAACTATGTGTAAAAGGCCCTTACTAAACCTTGATGGTCTCCTCAAGACCATGCATATCCCTGGCATTTAGGTATTTTTAAGTGTTAATTTCTTTAGTGATTAGGTGTGGTGTGTGCCTCCTTCAACGCCTTTAGTAGGAATCATTGGCAAAACTAATGTTGGTAAGTCAACGTTCTTTTCAGCTTTAACCCTAATAACGGTTAGAATTGAGAATAGACCTTTCGTTACTATAGAGCCAAATATTGGTGTTGGTTATGTGAGAAAGAGATGTGCCCACGTAGAGTTAGGGCTTCCTAGATGTAATCCAAAGAATTCACTCTGTATTGAGGGTAATAGGTTCATACCTGTTAAATTAATGGATGTAGCTGGCCTCATTAAGGGTGCCCATAAGGGTAGAGGGCTCGGTAATAAATTCATGGATGACTTAAGGCAAGCAGATGTCTTACTACTTATTGTCGACATGGCTGGATCAACTAATGAGGAGGGAATGCCCGTAAGACCAGGAAGTTACGATCCTGCTGAAGAGATTAGAAGTATTATATTTGAGGTCAATGAGTGGTTTTTTAGCATATTGAAGAGAGATTGGGAAAGGTTTGCTAGGTACTTAGATACATTACCTAAGGATGAGATAGTAGCAGCGATAACTAAGCGGGTATCAGGTTTAAGCATTAGGAAAGAGCATGTAGCTCTAGCATTAAGGAAATCAGATCTTGAGAATAAAAAGCCAAGTACTTGGAGTGTCGATGATTTGAAGAACTTTGCGTATAAATTAAGAGAGGTTTCTAAGCCCATAGTAATTATAGCTAATAAGATGGACATACCTGAGGCTGAAGATAACCTAAAGAGGGTTCGAGAAGAATTTAGAGACCTACCAATAATGCCTGTTAGTTCCATATATGAATTAGCTCTAAGGAGAGCAAGTAAGTCTGGATTAATAAAATACATACCTGGCGATAGAGACTTTAAAATAATTGATGAGTCAAAGTTAAGCGGTAAGCAATTAAGAGCTTTAGAAATGATTGAGGAGTTTATGAAGAAATATAGGGGTACGGGTGTACAGCAAGCTCTAGATTATGCTATATTTCAAGTCCTCGGAATGATTGTCGTATATCCTGTTGAGGATCAACATAAGTTCACAGACCATAGCGGAAATGTGTTACCTGATGCATACTTAGTTAAGCGTGGTACCACAGCTTTAGAGCTTGCCTACATG
>CAZUAD010000110.1:280-3959 GCA_964618155.1 uncultured Desulfurococcaceae archaeon | reverse complement strand
GTTAAAGTACCTCCCTATGATATTTAAGCCTAAAGAACCCCAACACCTATGAAAATGCTTTACTACTAGATAGTCATTCTTATACTCATAATAAAATTCCCTATCACTACCACCACATTTCTCCAGCGTTAGCAACATTACCCCTTTACGCTTGAGTACTCTATTAAGCTCCCCTAGTAACTGTTCCGTGTTAGCTAAGGGTATATACTCAAGTAACTGTACCGCTAGTAATGCGTCAAAGCTATTATCTATAAAGGGTAGGTTACATGCATCAGCAAGTATAGCTAGTACTCCCTGGGAATTCGCCAATATAATATTCGAAGGGAATATATCGATACCTAACACACTACGTCCAATAAGCTTTAAATCCCTTCCACAACCACATCCAATACTAAGTATATTCCTCATACTCTTAACCATACCCTTAAACCTACTTAAGTATAGAGCTTCAAGCCTGCTGCTATATTCATAATCACATCTTTCACTGAGTAAGGCCTTAAAGTAAGGAATTTCATCTAACCTGAGGTCTAGGTCCCTAGGGTACTTACCTAATTTACTTACGTTGATCTTGAATAAGTTGAACTAAGCCCTCTCAAAAACTTCTATCCTTAAAGCCTTAGGTCTTAGATAAGGTATTCCAGGGAAGTAATTACCTAGAGGGTAGAGCTCACCACTTTCTAGACACTTTAAAACACCGAATAGCTTATTCCCACTAATTAAGCTTAGCTCACCCTTACATGTAGGACATACAAGCTCGTAACTACTAATGGGGAACATAACCTTCACCCTCTAAGGTTCTAAATATCATCCTTAAGACATATAAAGCACTTCTTCAACTCATGATCTTAATTACACGAGTAATTAATTTATGTTAAGATAATAATTAAGTATGTAAGCATTAACGTTAGAGCTACCGCAACACCCCACGCTATGACTGATATCAGCATCATCTTTGCTAAATCCTTACGTCTACTCTCCTTGCCTATCTTCGTTACGTATTGAGGTAGCCTCCAGGAAGCATTTATAGCACCATGGAATGCAGCTGGTAATAATATGCTATGTGATGTTACAAGCAGTACGTAGAGAGGGTAAGTTAGAATTATGCATGAAGCTATATACGATATCAATGCAAGCCTAAAGTTAATCCAAGGAAGATCCCTCTTCAGTACTGGTATTGTGGTTATGACCAGGGGTATATGCCATAAACCCCATATCACACCCACAAGTATCGTTGATAATAGTACACCAAGTCCTAGGATATTTGCTAAGGAGTATGTTAAGAAAGCCCTCCAACCATACTCCTCACCCAAGGCTACGAAAGCATTAATAGTTAGTCCAGCGACGTAACCTAGGCCAAGAACTTTAAGAAATCCTCCTATCAATTTAGAGCCTCTTATCCCCAGTAATTTCTTAAGAGCATTAACATTAATAATGTTAAACACTCTTGCTATATCCACATACAATATCAAAGCAACTATAGGCGGTATAGGAGCCAGTAAAAACATCATAATAGATTTAAAATCTGTCTTAAGCCATGAGAGTAAAAACTATAAGAAGTTAAATGAGTAATAATGAATTAAGGATAACACATATAAGGATAGTAAGGGAATGAACATATACGTAGTCATTATAACGGTAAATGAGATATGGGAGCTATGTACCTGGTTTCCCTTACTTAATACCTTAATCACCATGAACTTTAACGGTACACATAGAGTAGATGCCAAGGTATAAGTTAAAGCTATGTAAACTAACAATGCGATAACTAACGTGCTCAACTCCCTATCTTATCCTTTGAGAATACTTCCTTAAATATGTGCGATTTCCTTGTGTATAAGTGTAAGAACCTTAAAGCTAAACGTGCTAACTGCTCTACGTAACTTAGGTATGTCTTAGGTTATGTTCATAGGTTCAAGAAGTCATAAATGTATTTAATATATTATCGTGGAAATCACGCTTTAACTTCACGACTTCTTAGAGAGAAATTACCTCACTTAGTTAAACTTATATTAATGATTATCCCTTTTTAATCACTATGTCACCTACTTTAACACCTAAATCTTCAGCAACTACTGGGCACTTAACTATCAACAGGAAGTAAATGTCCTTTATGTCACTTAGGTCTTCATAGTTTCCCTGACCCTTAGCTATTACTAAGTCATGGTCCCTTATCCATGAGAGTACCTCAGGTGATGAGTATTCAGGACCTGTTCCCGGTTTACCGCTTGAGATAGTCTTAAACTCTATGTTTGGTAACTTATCTAAACCTACGTAAAGTGCATCTTCGATTGTAGCGTCGTTGACCATAGGACCTCCTTTAATAACAAATGATATCTTAGTAAAAGGTCTTCCTCTAACTTTTATCATTTCCTCTATTAAGAGCTTATCAAATACTATCTCTCCAGCATTATCAGCAAAGTATAGAAGGGATTCTGCTCTCATTACGTCCCTCCGTAATTCATCATAATCATCTATAGCTGGTTCCTGTCTTAATACCTTATTAATTGTAGAGCTTAAATCGTATGACTCAAGGGCTGCAAAGTCAATTATATTACCTGCTATAGCCACTTTAACAGCTGCTCTTAAGGTATCCCTATATGAAGCTATTAGGGTTCTGACTTCATCTATCATGGCTAAGGCTTCATCATTACTCATCTTCTTCAACCTCTTATATGGATCCTCAACACCAGTTAACTCTTCAATTAACCTAACAACACCTGAAGATCTAACAAGTTGTGGTGGTGTACCAACCCACTCAATTTGAGTCAAACGAGACAAAACCCTACGTAAAACCTCTTCCTGTACTTTGAAATCCCTTGTTGCTAGTCTAGCTGCTCTTAACGCCTGCCTTGCTATACATACTACACAATCTAATCTTAGCTTCATAAGACTCTAACCGCTAATAGTTATGTAGGCAACATTATATGCTTAGTAATATGTATGAAACACATTACCTAAAGTAAAATTCATTGTAGAGATCATAGGGCTTAAGTTAAGCAACCTACTAAGAGAGAGCTAACTTGGCCATTAATTAGGGTCCATGCAATCATTGAGCCTAAAGAGTTTCTTGTATACTTAAATATTAACCCTAAAAAGAGGAATATTACTGTAACTTCAATAGCATTGAATATACCCCCTTTGGGTGAGAGTATGATGTGAGAAAGACCGAAGGCCAAAACCGTAATAATTAATCCAGGCGAGAAGATTTTATCTAGACTGCCTAATACGTAGTCTGTATTCACGATAAGCCATATAACAAAGAATACCTCTAAAGGTCCATAAGCAAGAACACCAATAATTGCATACCAAATATTATAGGGAAAGGATAGGTTAAAACTCTCGTACCGTAAAACTCCATGTATCAGTCTTGCTAGTAATATTATGAGGCTGGGAGGTACGGAGAGAGTTAAGCTTATGAGAATACCTGATTTACTTAGACCGTACATTCTCGGACTATCATTACATAATAGGGAGATAATAAGTGGTAAAGCTCCTACACCTACTATCTCACCGTATACTGCCAGGTAAGGTCTCTCATTAAGTATACTAATGATCATTTCTAAGGTTAAAGGGGTACCAACGAGATAAGCTGTTAAGACTACAGCTATGAATGATCCTAAGAACATCCATACCCATACGACAATAATCCACAGACCTCTTCTAGCACAGTAATTCCTCA
>CAZUAD010000110.1:0-270 GCA_964618155.1 uncultured Desulfurococcaceae archaeon | reverse complement strand
CCTTTAAGGCTTTTTGCCAGAAGAAGAGTAGGTTAAGTTAGACCTTTGAGGTTAAAACGCTATGGGCGTAAGAGTTAAGGTGAGAATTGAGTACGGTGGCATGGGCGCTGATGTAATTGCTTTAGTTAATACAGGCTATGAGACCGACGTACCTGAAATACTCATACCTATAGAAGTTGCTGAGAAATTAGGTATATGGCCTAAGCTACCTGAAGGAACCATCATTGAGTCTTATAGAACAGCATCTGGGATAATGAAGGTGTATAGGAT
>CAZUAD010000109.1:3733-3969 GCA_964618155.1 uncultured Desulfurococcaceae archaeon | reverse complement strand
GCTTATGACCTCTTTCAAAAGCCTTTAATGCTTCACTTAACTTGAACCTACTAGTTATTATTTTAGTCATATCTATTTTACCTGCAGCCATTAACCTAATCACATTTCTAAAAGTGCCCCAACCTGAATGACCTTGACTACCAAAGATCTGTGCTCTCCTTACTTGGAATATTTCAAGGTAAATTGGTACTTCCTGTGGCGCCCTTCCAATCCATGTTATCTTACCACCTATAGCT
>CAZUAD010000109.1:906-3723 GCA_964618155.1 uncultured Desulfurococcaceae archaeon | reverse complement strand
ATACCCTTCTTACTTAATTCTATAGGATTGAAGACGTAGTCTGCGCCAACAGCTTTTGCAAGCTCTATTCTAACGGGACTTATCTCAAACGCTATAACCTTCCCTGCACCAGCAGCTTTAGCTAACTGAATTGCAGCTAAGCCTATAGGTCCAGCACCCCAAATAACCACGTAACCTCCAGGCTTGAAGCCTCCAGCTCTATTAAACATAGCATGATAGGAAACTGATGTTGGTTCTACAAGGCTACCTGCTTCAAATGCTTTATCCTCATTACCATACCTTTCAACTAAGACGTTAATCTTCCATAGGTACTTCTCATGAGGTATGAGTACATATTCGGCCATAGCACCATCATGTGTGAAACCTAGTTCACCAAATTCCAGATCCGCAGGGTCGTTAAGTCTCGTACAGTGGTTTACGAAGCTTAATCTACAGGCATTACACTCACCACACCACAACATCTCCTCTGAAGTAACCATATCACCTGGCTTAACCATCTTAACCTCAGGCCCTACTTCCTCAACAACACCACTAAACTCATGACCTATCACAACAGGAAGTCGCGTTAATCCTGGATATATCATGTAACCGTCCTTGTCAGTCTCAACCATATGTAAATCACTACCACAAATACCAACAGCCTTAACCCTTACCAGTACCTGCTTACCCTTAGGTTTAGGTACCTCCTTCTCTATTAGCGAAATCCTAGGATTCTTCCATACCTTATTACCTTCACGAACCTTACGAGTTTTCCTCTCAGCGTCACTTAACCTATAACCTGGTCTTGGAGAGAATTCTGCATCTAGTAGTAGGGCAAGCATCTTTTTAACCATAAATTACCCCCAACAACACAAACAAAGAATAAGCTTAAAACCTTTAACCTACAGCATAGAAATAAATCTTTAATAAAATCCATTTAAGTATATATACCTGTATCAAGCAATTCCATATACTTATAGTTAATAAATCATTTAAGCATATATAACGTGAGTACAGTTTAAACACTTAATTATGTAATTTAAACTTAAGAAACCCTTGCTTGAATCTCTTTAGGCGACTTCCTATGAGCTATGACATCTATAATCTCTTCAGGCGTTGCAACATCCCTAGGAACATCTAAAACCTTAACACCCCTATCAAGTACTACAATCCTATCTGATACAGAGTACACATGGTAAATGTTATGTGATATTACTATGGAGCTTATACCTCTTTTCTTTAGTTCTAAAACATATTCTAAAACTCTCTCACTTTCCCTTATTGACAACGCTGATGTAGGCTCGTCAAGAATTACTAGCTTAGCTCCAAAGTGTACGGCCCTAGCTATGGCTATTGACTGTCTTTCACCACCTGAAAGCAATCCTACGGATATGTCAGGATCTCTTCTCTTAATGCCTATGTCAGCTAAGAGTTTACTAGTTAGTTCACGCATCTTCTTCTTATCAAGTATTCTTATAAAGCCGATCTTCTTAGTTAATTCCCTGTTAAGGAATAGGTTCCTATAAACGCTGAGATAAGGTACTAACGCCATATCTTGATAAACAATTTCTATTCCTAACCTACGTGCATCAGCAGGTGATTTAAACTTGACTTCCCTGCCTTCGAATATTATCCTGCCCTTATCAGGCTTGTAGTATCCTACTATGATTTTAGCTAGTGTTGATTTACCAGCACCGTTATCCCCAACAAGTCCTACTACTTCTCCGTAATTTACGTGAAAGTCAACGTTATTTAATGCTATAACAGCGCCAAAGCGCTTCACGATACCTTCAAGACGGAGTAAGGGTTCGCTTTTACTCACGTCTAATCAGCCTCAAGTTAATTATTCCAGCAACTATTAATAGTATTCCTATGAATCCTATGTACCAGTACGCAGGTGCTCCTGCAAGTATCAACCCTACCCTAATCTCCCCCACAAGGAATGCACCTAATGATGCACCAGCTATAGTACCTATACCACCTGTTAGAGCACAACCACCTATTACGGCTGAGGCTATAGCTTCAAGTTCAAGACCTTGACCTGCAACTGGTTCTACGACATTGAATCGTGAGAGTGCTATTATTCCTGATAGAGCAGCCATAACACTACTAAGTACGAAGTTTATGGTTTTAACTCTAGCGACATTAATACCTAAAGCTCTAGCAGTCTCTGGTGCCCCACCAACTGCTTGAACCCAGTTACCGTATGCTGTCCACATTAAAGTAAAGTGGAAAAGTACCGCAAGTATTAAGAACCATAAACCAGAAATTCTTAGCTCTTGATATATGGGCATGGAGAATATCTTAAGTTCAGGGACATCTACTTCAAGCCTCACAGGGAACCCGCCTGTAACAGCAAGTAGTACTCCTCTTATAAACCACATCATACCTAACGTGGTTATGAACGATGGTATTCCGCCCTTAATGGTTATTATAGCATTTGCTAAACCTATCATTGCAGCAAGACCTAGTGATATCAGTAGTGCAGCAATAAATGGTACACCACTATTGAGAAGCCATACCATCAACATTGATGAAGCTGCGAATACAGAACCTACAGATAGATCAAACTCACCTGCAATAATAAGGAATGATACACCAATTGCCACAATGCCTAGCTCAGATGCTAAAGATACCATACTTGCTAAGGAACCTAAAGATAAGAATTGAGGATTTAATACCGTAAATGCTATACCCATAGCTATTATTGATATAATCACGCCAATCTCTCTATACCTTAATAGACTGCTTACTATGGACCTCATGCTACCACCAGAATTAACTTACATGAATTTAAGTAGCGGGAATATCTTAAGTTTTTAGATAGAGCGTAAAGAA
>CAZUAD010000109.1:0-896 GCA_964618155.1 uncultured Desulfurococcaceae archaeon | reverse complement strand
TTTATGCACCACCAGTTGTCTCGATTTGTTTCCTAACTAGACTTAGTAGTGACTTATCAATTACGGTTGGTCCTGTTGGGACATGTTCTGGAGGCTTAATACCGTACTTCACGTATAGGTACATGAATACGACTGGTAAGAATCCTTGAGCGAATGGTTGCTGGCTTACAGCAGCTATTACCGTCCCTTCCTCGATACCCTTTAGTATCTTATCATCAACGTCAACAGTTGATACCCATACCTTACCCTTAAGTCCTAAGTCCTCTATTAACTTCATTGCTGGATGAGCACCTAGAGGTCCTAGAGTGAATATTACTTCAACATCCTTATGTGCTGCTAGATAGGACTTCAATATCTCATAGGCCTTAGTAATGTCTGTTGTAATATCGAGCTTCTCTGGTATCTTAGCTATACCCGCCTCCTTGAATGCATCCTGAATGCCCTTAGCTCTAAGCTCTAGACCTACGTGACCTACCTCATGAATACCTATGACGGCTGCCTTAGGCTTCCTGCCAAAGTTCTTCTCGAACCACTTAATCGTGAACTTAGCTAACTGATAACCTGCTTGATACTCATTCTGACCTACGTATGACATGTAGGGTATTCTCTCTTCTGGCGGCCTTGGATCGTAGACGTTAACAGCAATTACTGGTATACCCTGCTTTATAACCCTCCTAAGTGGCTCATCTAATGCTTTATAGTCAGTTATGGTGATTATTATACCATCAGGCTTAGCAGCTGCAGCACTCTCTAATGCATCAACCAGCCACTTAATTGAGAACTTCGTTGGTCCTTGGTATATTACCTTAACACCTAATAACTTACCTGCTAATTCAGCACCCTTAATTACTGGTGCCCACCATGGGTCGGCAGGGCCTCCGTGTGATATATAGTAG
>CAZUAD010000108.1:3306-3992 GCA_964618155.1 uncultured Desulfurococcaceae archaeon | reverse complement strand
AACACGGCAACGAAGGTTATAGGTACACTAACACACCCGCCAGACCTGAACTATATTCAGGAAGCAACGGGCATAGACCCACAACACCCAAGAACACTAAGCAGAGGGGAAGCAATAGTAACGATGAAACCCACAAAAACACCACCAAAAATAAGCGAGGTAATCATCAAAGCAAAAATAACTTAGAGGATACTAAGTAGGCAAGGAAACTAGGTAGGCAACTTAAACCCTTAGGCACGGCTACTGATCTACAGACATACTCACCTCACTTAACCTAAGTATTCTCACTTAGACTTTATGCTAAGAATAAGGCGTGAATTAATCATTAAATGGATTATTTTAAGGTAAAGGATTAAGCTAGGTGGTCTAATTCGATACGTATCTATTGTCTTCCTTTACTCTTAAGCTGGCTCTCTAATGAGTTCATTAGGTTAAGTATCTTATTTAGGTCTTTAACGTCTTTTACTGGCATTATTAGTATGGTTCTTCCCTTCCTTAATATGATTTCCATAAGGCCCCACTAGATATATAGGGTTTATATAATGTTTTTCAATTATTTTAGGTAGGTGTGCTTAATTTTGTCATTATGTGGGTACATTAAGAAACCCCCAATACTTGATTACTGGGTTAAGAATATTGAGAAGTTGATTAGCGAGGCAGACTTCTGGACCTCTGCAGGCTCTATA
>CAZUAD010000108.1:0-3296 GCA_964618155.1 uncultured Desulfurococcaceae archaeon | reverse complement strand
TAGGCATTGATTCACTCAAAGAATTCTTCGAAATAGAGTTAAGGGGGCGGAGAGGGAGGACGGGGGTTCAAAGACCTTTCATAGTTAATTACGTGGAGTCTAAGCCCTTAATAAATATCTTCTACGTGAGGGGCAAGGGTGTTATAGGTGCGGGACTAGTCTCACATATAGTGATAGACGTACATAACCTATTCTGGGATGAGGAACTTAAAGAAGGGAGAGTCATATATCCCTTAAGATGGGTTATGAAGGTAATATGGCTTCATAAAAGCGTTAGGGAAAACCCTACAGACCCAAGAAAGTGGGAAGGTGACCACATAGACCTATTCTTCAGAAGCGGTCTTCAACATGTAGTTAAACCCGAGGACGTAGAAAAGATACGTAAATTCTTGCTTAGTAAGAAGGATGAGATACAGGTAACGCTTAACACGTTTTCTAAGGAGGTATACGTATTGAGGAAGCCAGTTATTGAGGAAATGCCGTCCATGCCTAATATCCATGAAATAATTAAGAAAGTAACGGAAGAACTTGTTATCGATGAAGAAGTAATCCTTCTATTCATTACCTCATTATTAGCTGGAAGAAATGTGATGCTGGCTGGTAAGCCAGGGACGGGTAAGACAATGCTGGCTAAAATGGTGAGTGAGCTATTAGGGTTTAAGCCGTTAATTGCGGTAGCTAATGCTCACTGGTCCAGGTATGATGTAATAGGCGGGATGGTTTTAAAGGGAGGGAAGCCAGCGTGGAAATCTGGATGGCTCATCATAGCACTTACTGAACACCTAAGGAGCAAGCATGGTGGAGGGCGATGGAGAGGCGCTTACTTAATAATAGATGAGGTAAATAGAGCTGACGTCGATAAGGCCTTTGGTGAGTTCTTCACCATATTCGCTGGCATAGACCCATCAGAATGGATAATCCCTGAATCACTAATTAAGGAAATCAGAAGTTATGACGAGAGAGATAGCTACGGACTAGACTTCCTAGAGCTTGCTGATAAATATCTTGAACACATCGACGGTGTGGGATATAGAGTACCAGACGACTTTAGAGTTATATGTACATTAAATTACGTCGATATAAGGAACTTATTCATACTGGGTGAGGCATTTACAAGGCGTTTCGCTAGGATACTAGTTAATTACCCAAGCGATGAAGACAAAGAACTTAATGTTCTGTTCTCTAAAGCAGAAAAGGAAGGTTTCAGAAAAGAAATAGTGCAGAGTTTTAAGGAAGACATCAAGGAAAAGTTAAAGAAGTTAATTAATGAGCTAAGAAAAATAGAAAGACTTCCTTTTGGTCCTGCCAATGTCTACAGCTTAATTAGGATAGCACTAACGTACAAAACTCTTAATCCTGATAAAGATAACATAAGCATTCTAAAGAAGAGCTTAGAAACCTCGATAAGCCTATCAACATTATGGGATGAGGAACTAAAGAAGGGTGTGGAAAGGGTAATTAATAATGTTTTAGGGTCCGCCTAATGAGTTCGTTGCCACCATTAAAATACGTAAGGCACATGTATAAGGTAGTTTCAAACTTATATGTATTCCACTCTAATCCCTTAGAACTCTTAAAGAGTGACTACGCGACCTATACATTTAAACTAAATAAGTTAGCTCAAGCAATAGTCGCGGTAGCTCGCCTTAAGGCATATGTAAAAGAATTAAATGAAATAATTAGACAGGCAGAAAGGGACTTATTAACAACTAGAACTATCACATATCATGAATCGTGGGATATAAAAGGTGTAATTTCATGGCCCTTAACAATAATTAACTTAATGAGAAATAACCCCCCTATTCAGCTAATACTTAAATCAACCATATATTCACCGGAAAATATATTGCTTAAGCTCGTTACGGAAGAAATAACTGCTTATTTAAGTAGCTTACATAAAATCATCAAATCAGAATATGAAGGCCTAAAAGCAAGTTTAGGGATAGTCAGAGGACTCAATGACCTCCTATACGGTTATTACCTAATTAATAAAGAAATAAAGAGAGCTAAAAACATGCTCAAAGAAGAGCTATCTAGGTCATTTCTATCACTTATACCTTCATCAAGAATTGAATCAAGGCTTGCGGAAATAAAAAGACTAGTACAACTAATTAAATTACAACCTTGGAGGCCATATTGGGTAAATAAGTTACTTTATTTAGCATCCAATATAATTGACTTTAATAACATTTTCAGTAAATTCTGTGAATTATTTAAGCATATGAAATATTCTGGGGTGCAGGACGTTAAGCATGGATTAAGATACCTTATATGGAGGCTTTACGAACTCTATATATTGTACGTCCTAATTGACACTATAAGAAGGCTTATACCCTATGTGAAAATCAAGGGTGCTGGAAGAGAGTTTAACATACTATATAGTAGTCAAGTAATAACTATTCTTTTCAATACCTCACCCAGAATTAAGGGACTGAAGAGTAAAATCGGTGATGGATTAGGTAAAGGACTTATGAGGAATGAAATCCCGAAAGAATTACTTAAAAAGAGTTCTGGAAGACCTGATTTATCAATGATAGAAGGTAATTCCTTAACCATAGCTGAGATTAAGTTCACAAATAGCCCTAGTTACCTAACACAAGCCAGATTTAAGATCTTAGCATACATATATGAATATAATGCAGAGAAAGGCTTCCTTATATACCCGGGCTTAACTCCTAAAGAGCCTGTGGGGGTTGATGAGGAGATTATAGAGACGTGGGAGCTTCTTAGGCAAGCAGAAGATAGGGATGGCATGGAAATAAAGTTAAACAATGGCTCAAAATTATACTTAATACCCATAAAACCATTAAGAAAATATTATGAAAGTAATGTTATGAAGTTTAAAAGAGCCCTTCTGAGTTAGTAAAAATACATGTGTTATTAATATAAACCCCTTAATAAAGAACTATAGTGCTAAAGTAAGGAGTTAAGCTGTCTTTAGATCACTATGAGATCACCTCATGCTTCGATACTAGGCATAGTCTATTAATGAGGCGGTTGCCTTACCTTACACATTTAATCAATTGATTTCTCCACTTCACTTTAAAATTCCATTCATATCCGCATTTAAGCATACAGTATTGCCAACTTTAATATAAATAGCTTAGTAGAATAAGAAGACAAATTTAAACTAAGTTGTAAGGATCATTATAAAGCATTATTAATAACTACGTGCCCTATAGCCGTGAACATCCTATCTATTTATGTTGGGCGAAGTGTTTGTTGATGAGCGATAATTCAGAGTATCATGAGTTCTAGTGGTTTTAGTTTGCCTGTTATGGGGTCTACTTGGAGTC
>CAZUAD010000107.1:0-4065 GCA_964618155.1 uncultured Desulfurococcaceae archaeon | reverse complement strand
CACTTCAATAGGACGGGTATAGTAGCTTTAGAACCTACGCTTAAGGAGGAGTTATTAGGTGGTTGTGAGGATCCTAGAATAGTTAAGGTTAACGATACTTGGTACATGACCTATACAGCATATGATGGTAAGGTGGCACGCCTAGCTCTAGCTGTATCCAAGGATCTAATGCACTGGGAGAAGTTAGGTATATTATTCCCTGAATGGGGTTGGAGTAAGTCTGGGGCCATATTACCAGTTAAGATTAAGGGTAAGTACGTAATGTATTTCGGGGATTCAAACATATGGATCGCATACTCTGAGGATATGGTGCATTGGATAGCTAGTAAGGACTGGGTAGTGTTAAGACCTAGACCTGGGTACTTCGATAGTAAGCTTGTTGAGCCAGGACCTCCACCGATACTTACTGAGAAGGGCATACTACTCATATATAATGGCGCTAATGAGTTAAACGTTTATAGTACTGGATGGGTTTTATTCTCACTTGACGATCCAAGCAAGGTTATTGCAAGATCTGAGGAACCAATACTTAAGCCTGAACAGCTGTGGGAGGTTATGGGGCAAGTACCTAACGTAGTCTTTACTACATCCCTCATAGTAGTGAACCGTAGTACCTGGTACATATACTACGGAGCTGCTGATACCTACGTAGGCTTAGCTAAAGCTAATGTCTCAATAGCTAATTGAGACTTTATAAGTGTGTACTGGTTTAATGGTTTGAAGTAGTGCTGAAGGTTGGTGAGTCTTGAGCAATAATGCTCAGATATTGAAGCTTCTAGAGTACATAGGGATAAGAGGTTATGAAGCGAAAGCCTACTTAGCGTTAATAGAGTTAGGTGAGGCATCAGCAACAACAATTGCATCTAAAGCTAGCATACCCCAACCTAGGGTTTATGAAGTTCTCGAATCACTGCTGAAGAAAGGGTTAATTGAAGTTAAGATTGGTAGACCTAGAACCTATAGGGCATTACCCCCAAATATAGCTCTTAACAGTTATGTTGAGAGATACGTAAGCGGTATATATAATAATGCCTCAAGACTTGTTAGCGAGCTTTCAAAGCATTACCTATCCGAGAGTGTCTTGAAGGAACCCTTAATCTGGATAAACTATAGCTTGGACACAGGTATTGAGAAGGTTAAGAAGCTTATAGTTGATATGAAGTATGATGGCTTCATATCAGCTAATCCCAACATACTAGGTAAGATAGTTCAGGCAATTACTAAGAAAATGCTTGGGACACGAACTTCAGCATTGGCAATAACCTTAATAGCTGATGTACCTGATGAGAGAATTATTAAGTACCTTGAGACTTCGAATAGAATTGAGGTTAGGCTATTACCTACGGGCATCGTTAAGATGGTTGAGGTAGATCTTACTGACGCCATGATCTTCGGGGAGAACTACGTCATACATTCACGTGAACGTGAGGTAATCATAATAACGTATGAAGTCTACTACTTCGGCTACTGGAGGGTGGGTAAGGTAGTAAAGCCTTTAGGTGTTAATAGGGGTATGAAGTATACATTAAAACATCATTGGTTAGCTTTAGACATAGCATCTAGGGCTTTAAAGGAAGGGTTAAACGTTAAAGCTTACATTGAAGGTATAGATACTAAAACTAAGAAGACGATAGCAATTAAGGGTTACATAAGGGATGTTAGGAAAACACCTGGCGACACTATAAGGGCATTAATAGTTGAGACAGGGCATGGTGACGTAAGCGTTGGAGGTCTTGGAGCTACTATTGAAGATGTAGAAGCAACTTACGTTGAGTTAGAGCTTGAGTAAGGTTTTCAAGCTTTAAGTCTGAGATCTAACCATGCATACCGCTTAACCTGCTAATTAAGTTAAGGATTTAATGCGAAAGATTTTTATTTACTACTTAGTAGTAGTAAGTAGTAGCGTAGTAATACGTTAGGGTGCATTAGTAATGCATCGATTACTAACGAATTTAGCGATTGTAAGGGATTCTAGTATGGTGGTAGGTTATGGCTAAGGTTACACTAAACCACGTAACCAAGATATTCCCTCCAAATACCGTTGCTGTTGATGATGTAACCTTCACCGTAAGTCATGGTGAGTTCTTCGTCCTATTAGGTCCTTCTGGTTGTGGTAAGACGACAACACTAAGAATAATAGCAGGACTTGAGAAGCCAACTAAGGGTAGGGTGTTTATAGATGATGAGGATGTAACTGATTTACCGCCAAGAGCTAGAGATGTAGCTATGGTATTTCAGACGTGGGCTTTATACCCACACATGAAGGTCTACGATAATATAGCATTCCCACTTAAGTTAAGGAAGCTACCTAAAGATGAGATTGATAGGAAGGTTAAGGAGATAGCTAAGATACTACAGATAGATCACTTACTCGATAGGTATCCAAAACAACTTTCAGGTGGTCAGCAGCAGAGAGTAGCACTTGCTAGAGCGTTGGTTAGGAATCCTAGGGTTTGGTTAATGGATGAGCCACTATCAAACCTAGATGCACTATTAAGGGTTCAGATGAGGGCTGAGCTTAAGAAACTTCAGAAGGAGCTTAAGATAACAACTATCTACGTTACCCACGACCAGGTTGAGGCAATGACCATGGCCGATAGAATAGCAGTCATGAACGCAGGTAAAATACTACAGATAGGTACACCCTACGATATATATCATAAACCAAGAACAAAGTTTGTTGGAGGATTTATAGGGTCACCACCAATGAACTTTATAAGAGTTGTCTTTGACGTTGAGAATAATAGGTACATACTTAAAGGTCATACATTCGCGATAGTGCTTCCTGAAGGCATGGGGGCTGAGATAGGGAAGCATGTTAGTGAGGGAAGTGAGGTTGAGATAGGTGTAAGACCTGAGAATATATCAATAGCTAGTGCTAATGAGCCAGGCGCTATACCAGGTAGTGTCTACGTCACGGAACCCTTAGGTATGGAGACAATAGTTAACGTCAAAATAGATGATCACATAGTTAAGCTTAAAGTACCAAAGGAAGTGTACTTTGAGCCAGGTTCCAAGATATGGATAAAGTTTGATATTAATAAAATACACATTTTCAATGTGGTAAATGGAGAGGCTATTATCTAATTTAATATTAAAACCATATTTAAAGTATAATTAATAATTGTTGTTACTATTTAGCGGTAGATGCTTGTCTCCATAGTAATATAGCTCTCACGTTTCATATACATTTTTATTCCTAGACTCGAATATTGTTTGGGGTGTCTGCATATGGTAGCTAGAACAACAGTTATTCTAGCAGTACTTATCGTTATCATAATTATCTTAGCAGGTGTCGCAGCTTACTTTGCTGCGACACCTAGGGTTGTGACCGTAACCAAGACTGTAACAGCACCTGGTGCTGCTACAACAGTTACGGTAACTAAGACAGTAACAGTTACAGCACCTCCAAAGCTTAAGAAGGTGACTTTATCGATTGAGTACTGTGAACCCCATAAGGACCTCTTTAAGCCTGCTATTGAGCTCTTCAAGATTAGAGCTAGGGAGTTAGGTTATGACGTTGAGGTCAGGGAGATAATGATACCCTACGGAGTTGACTGTGCAGCTAGAGGTACTGAGGACTTAGCTGCTGGTACTGCTGGTGATGTAATAGATGTTGATAGCTTCATGATAGCCTCATACGCTGAGGCAGGATACCTATACCCACTAAATGACTTCGTAGCTACATGGCCTGACTGGGAGAAGTTTGCTCCAGCTATGAGGAAGATAGTAACATTCAAGGGTAAGGTATGGGGTGTAATGATAGATACTGACGTTAGAATGATATGGTATAGGAAGGACATATTCAAGTTAGCAGGACTACCTGAGGATTGGCAGCCTAAGACGTGGGATGATATAATTAAGGCTGCGTTAAAGCTTAAGGAGAATGAGGATAAGATTAAGAAGGCCTTAGGTATTGATGAGTTCTACCCAATAATGATACCTGCAGGTCTAAAGTGGGGTGAGGCAACACCATGTCAAGGATTCTGGATGTTACTAGTAGGTGCTGATAAGGAGCCATATAATAGGCTATACGACTACTCAAAGGGTAAGTGGATATGCAAG
>CAZUAD010000106.1:3439-4095 GCA_964618155.1 uncultured Desulfurococcaceae archaeon | reverse complement strand
CTTACCAGGGCGGCGCTCTACCAGGCTAAGCTACCGCGGCACTACTCAGAATCACATTACTCAGAGGGAATAAATTCTTTGACCTAATAAGGTACGGAGGTTTTTAGTGTTTTAGGGCTATGCGATACTTTTAGAAGGTGAACCGATAGTCTAAGAAGTACTGGTGTTGTTAGAGATGTTATTGCCGCCATAATGACTAAAGCTGTAAGTATCTCTTTAGAGAACACACCTAATGCGAAGAAGGCATTAGCTATTACTAATTCAACAGCAGCTCTACTATTCATGGCAATACCTACCACCATAGCTTCACGAATATTTAGCCTAGCTATTATGGACCCTAATAAGCCCCCTACGAATTTACCTAAGAATGCAAGGAATATTAGCTCTACTGTGAACCATGTCATACCTGCTAAAGTCCTTAGATCAGTTTTTATTCCTATGTAAGCGAAGAAAAGTAGTGCAAAAAATGCGAATGTGAAATCAATAATTTCCCTTTCAGCTCTTTCCTCAACACCTATCAGCAGGTTAAGTATTATTCCAGCAATAAATACGCCTATGATTTCATGAAGTCCCGATAATTTAGCTAGATATCCGAAAAGGAAAGCTATGGATATTATGATGGTTAATCTTGATGGTAAGCTACGACCTATACGTAA
>CAZUAD010000106.1:0-3429 GCA_964618155.1 uncultured Desulfurococcaceae archaeon | reverse complement strand
AATTAACCCTCTTAACAAATGCCTAAGCCTATGATTGCTAGCTATTAAAACTCCTATCATAAAGCCCACAATAAGAAATGAAGATGATGTAAGAAACGTTATGAACACCTCATGAAGTCCTTTACCCCCTGATACTAACGTAAAAGCCACGGACATCAATACTAAGCCTATAACATCATCATCTACAGCAGCATTAATTACGGTTAAACCTATACGTGATGAAAGCATTCCTAAATCCATGAAAACCCTGACACTAAGCCCTATGGCTGTGATCGAGAGGCACGTAGCTAATGCGAAGGATGCGGTGAACCCCATAGAATACTTATATCCTAAGAATAATCCTAAAGTGAATGGAAATACAACACCCATCACTGCTACGATCAAGCCTTCCTTAAATGTCCTCATCAACCTGTTAAGATCGACCTCAAAACCAGCTGAGAGCATAAAGAATATGACACCTACTGTAGCTAGTACTTCAAGCTCAACTAGAGGGTTTATGAGACCTAAGAGTGAGGGCCCTAAAATAACTCCGGCGAGTAGCTCACCAATTACATGAGGCATGGAAATTTTATTAAAAAGCTCACCTAATATCTTAGCAAGAACGAGTAATAGCAGTATATCAAGTATTAGTACCTCATTAAACGTGTGTAGACACCCCTATCCTTACACTAACACCCATAATGGTCTTGTACTCTAAGGTAATATTTTAAAATGATGGATACTTAAATAGCCTAATTTAAACTCCTATATTCCTACCGCACATTGCCCTAATAAGGTGTTTTCTTAAGCTAATAACGGCATTCCTTAAACTTAGATACTCATGCTCTCTGATTAGCTTACGCTCAATGTCTTTAACAATATTGTTTACCTTTAACTTTACATCGCTTATTATAGCACTTTCTGCACATGATAAAATCCTCTTTAGCCTCCTTATGGCTAATACGCCCTTATCCCTTAACTCTTGTTCTATGCTAAATAAAGTATTAACTAAATCATCAATACCAAAACCCTTAAGAGCGCTTACTTTTAAAACCTTAGGCTTAATCGTGGTTAAAAGTCTTGAAGTACTTAATATTGATTCGACTATGGTGTAGAATAATTCAGCCTGAGGTAAATCATATTTATTAATTATGTAAATATCGCCTAATTCCAGTAAACCTGCTTTAAGCATCTGGATCTCGTCACCTGTTAAGGGTTGAAGAACTATTGCTAGTATATCCGCTATATCACGAATTCTTACATCAACTTGACCAGCACCTGGATGCTCTAATATTATGTAGTCGTATCCTATAGATCCTAAAAACTCTATTATAGGGCATACTTTCCAAGGAACATCGCTTTCAGGTTGTGTTGTAATGCTCCTAAAAAATGTTCCTTCATCAAAGTACCTTACCCTAACCCTATCACCTAGAAGGGATCCACCACTAATTACGCTTGTAGGATCTAAAGCTAGGACAGCAACCTTATGAGATCTTCTCCTTAGCTCTCTTATCAAATGGTTTATGATACTACTTTTGCCAACGCCAGGAGCACCACTGAAACCTAGAACTACGAAGTCACGTCTTTGCTTAAGAATCTCATCTTCATATCTTAAAGCAGCTATTGGATCTTCCTCTATTAAGGTAATCATTTTAGCAATTGCCTTTCTATCACCTTTAAGAGAGCCATTAATAAGCATCTTAATAGCTCTATCATTTACGTTCATAGCTTGATACCTTACCACGTCAAGCTTTAGTTTAGAATTTTAAATAGTTATGAAAGCGATATGTAAGAGGGAGTTGATTGAGTGAAGAACTAGTTAAGGCTAAGGCCTCTAAACATAAAGCAAAGATTTTGATAACTAAGATAGGGTTAGATGGCCATGATAGAGGAGCTAAAGTAATTGCTAAAGCACTTAAAGACTCAGGTTTTGATGTGATATATCTAGGTGTCCATAGAACGCCCGAGGAGATAGTTAGAGCAGCTATTGAGGAGGATGTTGATGCTATAGGCGTTAGCATACTTTCAGGATCCCATCTAGAGTTAATTGAAGATCTAATGCGTGCATTAAAAAGAGAAAATGTTAAGGTACCAGTCATTGTAGGGGGAATAATACCACCTGAGGACATACCAAGACTTAAAGAAATGGGTGTTGTTGAGGTGTGCTTACCTGGTACATCATTAAGGGAGATAATTGAACTATTTAAGAAGGTGGTACGTTGTGATTAGAGGTATTGACCATATAGCTATAGCCGTTAAAGATCTTGATAAAGCTGTTAATACCTTTAATAAATTATTAAACATGAAACCAAGCATCATCGAGGAAGTTAGTGAAGAGGGTGTTAAGGTTGCTATGTATACATTAGGTGGTATAAGGATAGAGCTTATAGCACCTTTAAATGAGGCAAGCCCCTTAACTAAGTTCCTAAATAAGAGAGGTGAGGGCATACATCACATAGCCTTAAAGGTAAAAGGTATAGAAGATGTAATTAATTCACTAAAGTCCGTAGGATTTAACGTAATATATGAGAAGCCTAAAGTGGTAGGTAAGGATAAGAGAAAGATCACATTTATACATCCTAAAAACCTACATGGTGTCTTAGTTGAGCTTGTGGAGAGGTGATTAGCTAATGGACTACTCAAAAATCCTTGAAAAGATTAAAGAGAAATATATTGAATGGGAGAAGGAGGTATTAGAGCCTACGCTAAGATCATTCCCTGAGTTTAAGAAGGAATTTAAGAGTGAGCAAGGCTTTATTATAAAAAGACTATATACACCATTAGACTTAGGTGTTGATTGGAATTACTTGGATAAGTTGGGATTTCCTGGACAATACCCCTTTACTAGAGGAGTTTACCCAACAATGTATAGAGGTAAACCGTGGACTATTAGACAGTATTCAGGCTTTGGATCGGCTGAAGACACGAATCGGAGGTATAAGTACCTCTTAAGTATAGGTCAAACAGGTTTATCTATGGCTTTCGACTTGCCTACACAGTTAGGCTTGGATCCTGATCATCCATTGGCGTATTATGAGGTAGGTAAAGTCGGCGTTTCCATGCCTACTATTAAGGAGATGGAAATAGTATTTGATGGTATTGATATGTCAAGCATTTCAACATCGATGACTATAAATGCAACAGCTATAGAGGTATTATCAATGTATGTTGTTGTAGCTGAGAGTAAGGGGGTAAACCGTAGCGTACTTAGAGGTACGACTCAGAACGATATACTTAAAGAGTTCATAGCTAGGAATAACTACATATACCCTCCATTACCATCCATGAGATATTCCGTTGACCTAATAATATGGGCGGCTAAGGAGATGCCTAAGTGGAATAGTATCTCTATTTCAGGGTATCACTTCGAGGAAGCTGGTGCAACACCTGCTCAGGAGGTAGCGTTCACATTAGCTGATGGGATTGAGTATGTAAGATGGGTTTTAGAGC
>CAZUAD010000105.1:0-4202 GCA_964618155.1 uncultured Desulfurococcaceae archaeon | reverse complement strand
ACCTTCTTTCTTAGTATTAATGATTTAGGAAGGAGGGCATTAGAGTGTATGAAGGATGCTTATGAGCTGGCACAGAAGCTAACACGTCCTGGCGTTAAACCTATTAATGTTATGAATAGCCTTGATAACGTGTATAAGGAGTACGGGTTTCTCGATAATAGAGTTTTAGGATATCTACACGGTGTAGGTCTTCAAGTAGAAGAACCACTAATAACTACAATAATTCCTAAGCATAGATTTATGGCATTAAGAGAAGGTATGGTAGTAGCGTTTATACATGCACCGCTAATGATTAAAGGATTAGGTCAAGTAAAAGAGGAAGATACTTTCATACTAACATCAAGGGGTATAGAGCAAGTAACAAAAATGCCCCACTCTTGGGAATGGTTTTAAGCTACTTATACCATTCGAAGAGCTATGTATATAAAAGATAGAAGCATGATGTATAGAAACGTTCAAGCAGGCTACTTAATAGCTCACTCTAAGTATTTATTTTGAGACTCAAAGAAGACATAAGAGTAGCTGTCTTAGCATGTCACGAGACTTAAGCCCTTAACCTATCCTCAATGAATTCTCAAGTTATGTAATAAGCACCATAAATAACACAATTACTACTTTACGTAGTATTCAGGTTTAAAGTTATTAATTAAATGTCGAATATTTTAATGAAGTAAACGTATCATGGTAATCAAGTTTTTAGCTATCTAGCACTAACTACCGTCCTCTTCGCTTAAACATACTTAAGGGTTAATCCCCTAAATTCTTCTAGACTCCTATAACCCCTAACCTTCATAAACTCCCTTATACCGCTTAAAATCTCCTTAATAACCCTAACACCCTTAATGTAGAGAACACTGTGTAGACCTACAGCTGAAGCTCCAACCATTATCATCTCAATGGCATCCCTCCATGACGTAACACCTCCAGTACCTATAATGGGAAGGCCGGGATTATTCTTAGCTACCATCATTACCTTAGCTAGCGCAATAGGCTTTATGGCAGGACCGCTGAGAGCTCCTATGCCACCTTTAATACCTAATATAGGCTTACCCGTATTAACATCGATTACCAATGCAGGACTTAACGCATTTATTAAGTGTGCTATCCTCATACCAGCTCTAGCTAATTCCTTAGCTACTGAGGTCACATCCACTATTAAAGGTGATAGCTTAACTGATAGAGGCTTCCTGGAAGTACTTGAGACTTGAGCTACAACCTTAGCTAATACATCAGCTCTTAGTCCAAGCTCTAATACCTCCTTAAGTATTGGGGCTGAAGCATTAAGCTCAATAATGTGACAACCTAAATCCTCAAGTTCCCTAACAATTAATTTTAAACTATCTAGTGATTCCTCAATACAACTACATATGATCTTAACGTCGTTACGCTCAGCCACGTCCAGGATCTTGACTATGAAATCTTTAACGTCATCTAAGCCGCGTCTAATGCCGTAAGCATTCACGAAACCATAGGGTAATCTGACAATAAATGGTGGTGGATGCCTACTTTTCGGTTTTAAAGCAATAGTACCTATAGTTATGGCACCAACACCTAGGTCTAAAGCCTTAAATAGAAGCTCATCACTCATGACACCGCCAGTAATCACAATAGGGCTCTTCATCCTCACATCGGCTAAGATAGTACTTATGTCTATATCCATTTAAGCACCGGTAAGTTTAAGTCATGAACTATTTTATTAGTTAACCTTAAGAAACCATCTTCTCAATTAAATCCACAGTCTTTAGTAGTTGCTCTAAAGTTATGTGGGGCATTACAACAATTCTTAATCCATCTATGATACCGCATAGGTAGAGGTATATTCCCATATCCATTAGCTTACGTAATATGTACTCAGAGCTTCCTCTATGCTGGATACACACTATAGGTGTTTCAGGTCTTACGGGAACACTTAAGTTTTTAGACTCATCTATACGCTTAACAATGGTTAACGTCTTATCCATTAGCTCAGTAGCTAGTCTCGTATAGCCTTCAATGCCTAAGAGCTTCATTATAGCCCACGTAGCAGCTACCCCACCTCCACTCCTAGTACCTCCAAGTCCTATCTGATACCTAGCTGGCATGTAGTCTACGTTAAATATCAATGGTTTAAACCACTCTTCGTCCCTAACAACTAAACCTCCAGCAGGTATTGGTGCTAATCCAAGCTTATGTGGATCTATAGTTACAGATATAACTGCTCTATTACTAAAGCCTATATCCGGTAGACCCCACCCTTGTCTCTTGAGGAACGGTATTATGAAGCCCCCAAATGCAGCATCAACGTGAACTACCGAGCCATGCCTTAAAGCTATACGTGATATACCCTCAACATCGTCTACAGTCCCTAATCCCGTCGTGCCCGCCGTAGCAACTATAACACCCTCACCATGCCTCTCAAGCTTAACCTCAAGATCTTTCTTATCAAGTTTATAGTCCTTAGTTAAGGATACCTCGACAACGTCCATGGACAGTATTCGAGCTGCTTTAAATATCGAGTTATGAGCTGTTCTAGCTACGTAAACCCTTCTATACCCGTGCTCTCTAGCGAGGTAGAGGGCTGAGAGGTTGGCTTCAGAACCACTACACGTTATTAATCCCCTAACACCACCTCCCCCTAATATCTCACCAATCATTTCAATAACTTCCTCCTCAAGCCTAGCTGTCTCCTTAAACACTACAGGATCATTAGCATTAAACGTCATGAACAACCTATAAGCCTCTAAAGCTACGGGATGAGGCATTGTGGTCATCGAGCCAAGTATGTCATTAACTAGATGTTTAGGTTCCCTAAGGAACCTTAGGTAAAGCTCCCTTAATACATCCCTCCAGTCCATACCCTTTAAGGGGAGTTTACCACTCATAAACAACCCTAGAACTACGTTTAAGGATTAGTTAAATTATATTGTATGAAGAGTTAACCACCTTCGTATAGGGTTGGCATTAAGGTTACTACATCTCCATCCTTAACCTTTTTATTGCTCATAGGATGTACGTGCTTACCGTTAAGGTATACCCACATCATTGGTATCATAGATTCAAGCCTTCTTAGCTTAGGTCTTAAATCTCTGATTATCTCTAATACCTCTCTTATCGTGTATTCATTACCTTCAAGTTCAATGACGTCCTCAAAGATCCCTAAGAAGTCCCTAACAATACTCAAATACCTAGCTCTTATCCTCATACTCCCAGCTAAAAAGCATACTCAAGCTTTAATTACGTTAGTATAGTGTTCAATATGTGGGCTACGAGAACTACCTGAGGAATCGATATTACTGGTAATAGAAGAGCTACCCTCCTACCTATGCCTCTCCATATAATACCTATCTCAGTATAGTCTGTTACAACCCCCGCCATGAGAAATGCGAATGCGTTGCCTAATGCGCCTGTCTGTCTAAATATCTCAAAGGCTATTGGTGCTGAACCCTCCGAACATACCTCGATAACCGTTGCTATACCTAAGGTTACAAGTAGACCTAAAGGTGTTGGTGGTAAGTAAGTCTTTAGTAATGTACCTGGAATGTAGGCTTTAACAAATGCTGCAGACATGACACCTATCAGTATCCATGGCAGGACAACTCTAGTTAGTATGAGCATTGAGTTAAGCATACGCCTTAAAATACTAACAGAGATCGTTACATCCTTGATGTGGCGTTCATAACTTAAATGACTTAACCTAATATCCATGAGGCCTCGATGTTTGCGTCCTTCATAGCCACATACTAAGCACTCCACAATACCTTTCCTATCAAGTATTACGTATATTGAGGCTGTTATCAAGGCTATGGCTAATGCTAGAACCATTATAAGTATACCGTAAACTTTGAATAAGGCTATCAGTAGTATTGTGACTACTATGTTAGCCCAAGGTGATGCCATAAGGAACGCTATGGCCGAAGGTGTTGAAGCACCCTTCCTATAAAGTTCAACAGCAATAGCTAAGATGCCGTGCGAACATGTCGATACTAGAAAGCCCAGACCTATAGCCCTTAGTAGGGTTTTTGCATCATGACCTGCAAGAAACCTCTCAATATACCTCCTAGGTACGAACACATCTATCAACCCACCAATAAGTATGCCTATAACCGTTGGTGGGATCGTCATTAACATGTAATCGTATACTGGGCTAATGAAATAGTCTAAAACACCTAAATCAACTAACCTAAGTACTAGGTTAACGACCACTAGTGCAACAAGCATCATGA
>CAZUAD010000104.1:1640-4251 GCA_964618155.1 uncultured Desulfurococcaceae archaeon | reverse complement strand
TAGTTTAAGAGCTAATAACGTTGGCTACTTACACGTTACCATCACTGATGATACTATACAGCTTAGCAAGAAGTTAAGGATGTTTCCATTATTGTGATGTTCCACCAATACGATTTTGAGATTATCGATATAGCAATAGGCTTAAAACTACATAAATTGCATAGTTATGGAATTTTATTAATTAAATCCGCATTTATTTAAAAGCCATCAAGTTAATTGATAAATTATACCTGCTTACTCAGTTTAGTTAGGTAAACTTTACCCTCCTTATCGATTACAATATTAAAACGACCTTTCTTAATTACCTTCTCGCTAAGCATACCTATACACTCATAATACCCTGAAGCATAATATTTCCCATTCTTAAATTCCAGATCATCAATCTCTACTTTAAGGACGGCAAGAAGAGGGCACTCAGTGAGCGTTAAGAGTATATACTCAATCCTTCTTTTCAAGTTATCTAATTCATAAGTATCTATAGCCATACTAACCACCTTTTAAATAAGGCTTAACCTTATCTATTAGCTGCCTTAATTCCTCTTGCGTAACCCTATCCATATTTACCTTGTAAATTACCGATTCAGGTCCTCCTTCCCTCTCTACATAGCCTCGACTAATTAACTTCTTTATGTGAAATGCTAATGTGTTAGGATTTATAGAACCTACTATCCGTTCGAGAGCGGATTTAAGATCTGCCCAGCTAACTCTTCCCTGAGCAGCAATAATAGTTAAAATCAAGACTCTTAGCTCATGAGCTAATGCATCATGCTTTAACGCCAATGACTTAGCAAGATTAATAATCTCATGCTCAACGTTAGTCATAGATTCCACCAAGCTTGAATCGCTATTAAATTAATAAAGTTAACTGAAGTTAACTTTTAGACACATAACGTTCTAAGGTGTTCTAATTGTACATTAATTACTAAGTAATTAACTTCCACTCCATTTTAGCATTTCTCTTTCTCATATCTATCCTATACTTACCCTCTTTTACCATCCTCATCAGCAATAGAGCGACTGCTTGAGGCCTTGGCCTATAACCAAACTTTTGCTTAATTAAGTCGGCAATTTCGAGACTAGTTAAATATTTACCTGCATTCTCCTTAAGTACTTGTAATATATGGTTATTCATGCCCTTCCTTTGAACTTTTTCATAACCTCCAGGAACGTGCACGCCTGAGATCGCCCTTAGTCTGTCACCTAGCCACCTCGTTGCAACGTCGATATCGCTTTCTTCTCTAATTCTCTCGATTACCTTTATTATCTCCTCAACTAAACGGTTTCTATTATCATATACTTCTATTCTTATTTTAACCTTATACACTCATCTCACCTCAACTAGATTCGTCTCAGACTTAATAATCCTGTCCTCGCACCTCCTTCTGTACGTGTCAAAATGCTCCGACTTCACGTTCACATTGCGAGAAGTAACACTTATATATACTTAAGACAGCTAGTAACGTAGTGAGAGCACACACTGTAGTGACATCGTTAGCACGAGGTGTGGGCGTGTGGGTGTGACTACATCATTACCTTTACTAATACTGATACTTGGTAGTTATGATCCTAATACTAAGCAGGTATTGTACGCGGTTAAAGATGAGATTGCTAAGTTATCTACGTTTTATGATGAGCTCACATTAATTCCGGTACTCCTTGCAGATATCGAGATTTATGATCTTAAAAGTGACGTTTATAGGTTAGCTTTAGTAGAGAGGTTTAAGGATAAACATACGGTAATGTTATTTAATCATAAGAATGAACTTACTAATGTTGAGGATGTTAATACCCCTAAACTTGAAGACGTTGAATTACACATGAAGGAGCACTTAAATATTACTGGTTTAAGAAAGCTAGATGTTTTTGAAAAGTTTAGGTTTTTAGCCTACAGATCATGGCATGTCATCATAATAAGGCATGAAGAATTAACACGTTGTGGGGAATACATAGAGTTAGCTTACCTGATACTTCATAGGTTACCTATCCTCAAGATAACATTATTAATTCGAGAAGGAATACCTATATCCACGATGCTTAAAGAACTTATTAGGATGACTAGACTATACCATGAAAGATATAAGGACTTAAATGATCTCCTTTACATCGTTAGAAGCATAATTAACAATTTAATTAAGGGGTTTATAAGATATAAGTGACTAAAGAGAGAAGAATTTAACAAGATGAGCTATTAATATCTATGTAATGAACTATTATGAAGGCTTAATCAAACAACTTAAGGAAGAGTTATATATCCTAATAGTACCTGCCCTTCGTTTCTATATGTATGCTGCTTAATGCTATATTATGAGCACCCACTTACCACCCTGGACACTTAAGTATATATCTACGAACTTACCTACTCAATGTTCCTCAGATAAGCACTTAAATGCTACTTTAACTTCTCACGTACGGTGGTTTTTGTTGAGGATTGTTGTTTATGGTGTTGGCCATATTGGGTCTCTTGTTGTTAGGTATGCTCTTAGGAGGAGTTTTGAGGTTGTTGGTGCTATAGACGTTAGTCCAGCCAAGGTTGGTAGGGACTTAGGCCTTGTTATAGGTCTTGGTGAGAGATTAGGTGTTTTCGTGAGTTCTGATGCTGAGACCGTCATCA
>CAZUAD010000104.1:0-1630 GCA_964618155.1 uncultured Desulfurococcaceae archaeon | reverse complement strand
TTACCTCAGGTTATGGTGCCTATTAAGTATGGTGTTGATGTTATATCAACGTGTGAGACCTTAGCATATCCTTACTACAGATACCCACACCTAGCTGAACTACTCGATAACTACGCTAAGAGATATGGCGCTAGAGTACTCGGTACAGGGATAAATCCTGGATTCCTATTAGATACCTTACCAGCAATACTGACACTACCACACATAGATGTTGAGATGGTGGTGGCTAAGAGGTTTGTCAATGCAGGTAGTAGGAGGTATAGTTTCCAGTGTAAGATAGGTCTTGGGCTAAGACCTGAAGAATTTAGGGATAAGCTAGCTAGACGTGAATTAACGGGTCACGTAGGTTATGCTGAGTCGGTAATGTTGATGGCATCGATCATGAACGTTAAACTAGATAGCGTTAAGGAGGGTCAGGAACCAGTTATTGCGGGTTCTAACGAGTACTTAAGGACTAAGTACTTTGAGATTAGACCAGGTCATGTTAAGGGGGTTAGAGGCTATGGTGTAGGTTACGTAGGGGGTAGGGAATTCATTAGGATAGAGTTCCATGCTGTAGTAGGTTCTAAGGATTACGAGGAGATTGAGGTGCTTGGCGAACCCAGAATTAAGTGGGTAAGTACTGGAACACCAGGTGATGAAGGAACCGTTGCAGTGTTACTTAACCTAGCTCCTAAGGTGGTAGAGCTAGAGCCAGGACTTAAAACTATGGCGGACTTAGTGAAGGCTTCATATAGCTTAAAGGGACGGTATTTTTAAGGATAGAGAGAAGAGTAGTAGTTGATAGCATGAGCCTAAGTAAGGCTGAGAAGGAGAGAATTCTGAAGGCATTAGAGGAGGACAGAGAGTTTCGTTATGCTCTAATGGGCCTCCTTGGCTTTAAGGAGATCTTAGATAGGATTACCAAGCTTGAGGAAGCATTTAATAAGCTACTAGAAAGACAGCAGAGACTAGAGGAAATGCAACAAAAACTTGAAGAGAGATTTGCAAGACTTGAGGAGAGACAGCAGAGGTTAGAGGAAAGGCAGCAGAGGTTAGAAGAGAGGTTTGCTAAATTAGAGGAGAGATTCGCTAAACTTGAGGAGAGGTTTGCTAAACTTGAGGAAAGGGTCATTAGACTTGAGGAAAGACAACAGAAGCTTGAGGAGCGGTTCTTGAGGTTGGAGGAGAGGGTTACTAGACTTGAGGAGGAGATGAGGGAGACTAGGAGGGTTGTCATAACTATAGCCCATAGGTTTGGAGTAATTACTGAGGTAGGTTTTAGGGAGGCTATGAAGTATGTTATTAGCGATATATTCGGTGTAGCTAAGGTTGAGAAGTGGGTCTATAGAGATGATGAGGGTTTAGTATATGGCTACCCCTCGGTAGTTGAGGTTGACGTACTAGTTAGGGATAAGGAGCACGTACTGATAGAGGTTAAGTCAAGAGTATCTAAAGGTGATGTTTCAGAAATCCATAGGATAGGTCAGCTCTATGAGAAGGTGGTTAAGGTTAAGCCTAGACTAGTTATTATTGGTGGCTTCATAGATAAGGATGCTGAGTTCTTAGCGAGTAGATTAGGTGTTGAGATTAAGCCCATATTTAGAGAGTAAGAATTAATTAGCAATAACCTTATTAGTTCTACTAACTC
>CAZUAD010000103.1:0-4252 GCA_964618155.1 uncultured Desulfurococcaceae archaeon | reverse complement strand
TAAACGCATTAACGTATATACTCAATAGAAGCGCTATGATCAAGCTTGAAACCGCTAAATACCTAGGTAGCCCCACATCTTAGCCCCCAAAATTTACGCTGTAAGAGTTAAATAGTAGATAATTAACTATGTTTTTAACCCTTAATAAGATAGTTTACGAGATGAGGAAGTACCTAATAATACCGCATCTAGAGCCCTGTATATCTCCATGGCTACTAAGTGAGTATAGGTTCGTAGTAGAGTTGTTTAAAGGTTCGTGGAAGGTGGTCTTCACCAATGTACGTAATGTAAAGGATTTTAACATACTCAAGAGCCTAGGTTGTGAGGTCTTCAATGATGACTTTAATATCTATATAGAGAGGGAAGGCATAAAGAATGTATTGGTTCTTGACCCTCAGGCTAGGGAAGTATTAGTACACGATGATGTAATTAAATCTAACGCTGTGATAATAGGGGGTATTATGGGGGATCATCCGCCAAGGGGTAGGACTAAGAAGTTAATAACTGATAAGTTAAAGGTAAGTAAGCTTGTCAGAAACTTAGGGAGTAAGCAGTTGACCATAGCTGGTGCTGCGTATGTTCTTAAGAGGGTAAGTGAAGGTGTGAGTGTTTCCGATGTAGAGTTGATAGATGGCTTAAGTATAAGGCTTGAAATAGGGGGTACTGAGCTAATCATTGAGCTCCCCTACGTATTTCCCGCTATTAAGGGTAAGCCTGTACTACCTAAGGATTATATCGAGGTAATTAAAGGTGCAACCCAATACTTTGAGACATACTTAGTGGGTAGATGCTTAGATGAAGCTAAAGCTTCAAGGTAGACCCCTCATCCGGATAGGTTATGATGTAGATTTACCGCTTATAGGCTCCATAGCTTTTGGGTTAATAGATAGAGGTACTAACATTATTCAAGTAAGGCCCATTAGTTACTGCATACTTAACTGCATATTTTGTTCAACTGATGCAGGTCCTTACTCACGCTGGAGGAAGGCAGAGTATTATGTCGCTCATGATTTAATTATCGAATGGTTTAAGGCCATAGCTAAGTTTAAAGGTAAGGGACTAGAGGCACACATAGATACTGTTGGCGATCCTATACTCTACGATAAACTACCTGATCTAATACATGACTTAAAGTCCATTCCAGAAGTTAAGATCGTTAGTATGCAAACCCATGGAGCAACTTTAACCTATAAGCTAGCTGATAGGCTAGCTACTGCAGGTCTTGATAGAATTAACTTAAGTATAGATACTTTAGATTCCGAAAAGGCAAGGTATCTTCAGGGAGTTCCTTATTATGACGTTAAGAAGGTTATGGAAATTACTGAATACATTGTTAAGAACACAAATACTGACGTGTTATTAGCACCATTGCTATTACCGGGTGTAAATGATGATGATATTCCTAAAATCATTGAATGGGGGCTAAGGATAGGTGTTGGTAAGAGATTTCCACCCTTTGGTATACAGTTATTCTTAAGACATAAGCATGGAAGGAAACCTCCAAATATAAGGAGGATGAGTTGGGCAGAGTTTTACTCTAGATTAAGGTTCTTAGAGAGTAAGTATGGAGTTAAGCTGATTGTTCGTGAGGAGGACTTCGGAATAGAGAGAAGACCGTTAATTCCGATACCTTACAAGATTGGTGAGAGGATTAAGGTTAAGATACTAGCTCCTGGATGGTTGAGGAATGAATGGATAGCAATACCTGTAAAGGGACCTGAAAGAGTGATAACAGTTCTGCTAGATGATAAGGAGGATTATAGGGGGATGAAGTTAAGTGTGAGGATTATAGGTAATAAGCATAACATCTACTTAGCAAGACCTACTTAGAATTTAACCACGTTAACTCTGTATATGAATTTATGTGGTGCATAATCAATTACACGCCTAATATAAGTTACCTTACATCTTAGAACTTTGCACACATTATCTACCATATCTTTAGCTAATTCCTCACGCTCCGAAATGAGGTATATGTGAGCTACACCTTTACGCTTTAATTTCTCTATGGCTATAGGTAAGAAATTAAGTGATTTATGAGGTAAGTTAAGTATGACTCTATCAAACACCTCATCCTTAAGGATACTTAAGATAAGCCTGACATCAGCATTTATAGGTACTATCTTACCTTTTAACTTATTCTCATTCATGATAATAGACTTTATTAAGCACTCAATGGCATAGGGGTTTACGTCTATAGCATATATAGTTGAGTTCTTAAGGGTGGCTATGTGTAAAGCGAAGGGACCTACACCTGTGAAGAGGTCACCCACAATTTCGCCTTCTCTAACCTCTAGTGCAATCCTCCTATGTTCCTCAGCTAATGAGGGGTTAAAGTAAGTCTTGCTAACATCTACGTACATACTAATCCCGTACTCCCTATGAATAGTTAACGTCCTCTTCTCACCACCTAAATGAATTAACTTCCTCAAACGGTATTCGGTCTCAAGACCTGGTATTTCAGCATATATAGACTTAACATTTTTAGATATCTTCATTATGGCTTTAGCTAATTCATCCTTTAAACCTTCAATTAGGTCTAGTGACTTTAATTTAATGATCGCTATGTCACCAATAATATCGTATGAACGTGGTAATTCCTTAATTACTTGTTTAGGTATCCTACCCTTTAGAATGTCCTTATAAGTCTTAGATGGTGTCCTCTCATCGAAGAAGTCATAGCAGAGCGTATAATTTATATCGCTGAGTATCCTTGAGATAAGGTCTTCATTCACGTCTTTTATAGGTATTTTTATGGAGTTGTTTACGTGCTTTATCCTTAATTCACTCCTTATACAACCGCACTTCCTGAGCATTTCAATAGCTCTTGAAGCGTTCTTCTTGTCTACAATTATACACCTGGATTGTACGGGCATAGCCAATAATATAGTTGTTTAAAAGACTATTTATGGTGAGCTAGTGCCACTTAAGTTGGGTGTAGTGATTAAGACTGGAAGTTCATCAGCTATTGAGTTGGGTAGAGAGATACTTAGTTATGCTGAAGAGCTAGGCTTACATGCATACTTAGATAGGGATTTCGAGGACTTAGAGTGGGATAGAAGATTTACTGTAGGAAGGGACTTAGTGGATTTTATAGTGGTTATAGGTGGTGATGGAACCGTTCTCAGAACACTCCATAGACTAGGCGATAATCCCATACCCTTAGTAACTATAAGGCATGGTAAGAGGGGTTTCTTATGCGATGTACCACCCTTTGAATATAGGTACGCTCTTGAGAGTTTAATTGAGGGTAGGTATAGGCTTGTTAAGTACATGAGGCTTGCAGCTGAGGTTGAAGGTAGACGTAAGTTACCTTACGTCTTAAATGACTATGTTATTACCACATCAGGTATTTGGAGATCTAAGGTGGCGAGGGTTAATGTGCTTAAGGATGATGAACCTATCTTTACCTTGGTAGGCGATGGTGTTATAATATGCCCGCCAGCAGGATCTACAGCCTATAACCTAGCTGCTGGTGGACCTGTATTGGATCCTGAGATTGAAGCCATAGTTATAACTCCATTAGCCCCCATAACCTTCTGCTCAAGATCAGTTGTTGTACCACCTAATACTCATGTAGTAGTTAAGATACTGGGTGACTCACCACCTCTGGTGTTAATAGCTGATGGAGCGTTTATGATAGGGTTGGAGCCCGGTGAGGAGGTCATAGTACGTAAAGCACCAACACCTGCCTACTTCGTTAGGTTTAAGATTGGTGAATTCTATGTCAGGCTCTTTGAGAGATGTATGTAGGAGTAATGCTGATGTTTATGTGCTTGATGCATCAGGCTTCTTTGCAGGGTTTCAACTTAATGTTACTGGGTACGTACTAACAGTTCCTGAAGTGATCGATGAGGTCAAGGATAAGGAAAGTAAGAGGGCTTTAGAATATTCCATGGAAGCTGGCAAGGTACTCGTCATTAAGCCTAAGAATGAATCCAAAGATAAGGTGGTGGATCTAGCTAGAGAATTAGGGGAGTTAGGAAGGCTTTCACATACAGACATAGAACTCTTAGCACTAATTAAACAACTACTTGAAGAAGGCTGTAGAAACGTAATTGTTGTAACAGACGATCATTCAGTTCAGAATGTTGCATTAAAGTTAGGGGTTAAGGTCCATGGTATAAAGTATAGACCTTTATCTAAACCTAAGAAGTACGTCTATGTATGCCCTATTTGCGGATTTACCAGTGAGTCACCCAGTACATGCCCGTATTGTGGGGTCAAGCTCGTGAGAAGGTATACCAAGAGT
>CAZUAD010000102.1:0-4287 GCA_964618155.1 uncultured Desulfurococcaceae archaeon | reverse complement strand
CATCGGGGCCTCAGCCCGACCCCTTTGACCTGGCTCGGGCACCCCCGCACCAATAACCCCATAAACACAAGAACTAATAAGCCTTTAATGTTTTTGACGTTAACTATATCGCACCTCTAAAGTAATTATTTTTAGGTGTGATGTAGAGTGAATGAATTTAGTGATGTGGTTGATGAAATTGCGGATGTAGTTGATCGTGATGTTGAATCTCACATTAATTTGCTCTTAGACTTTATCAACACTAAAGATAACATAATACTTACATACGTAGGTTCCTACTCCTCACCGGCAACCTACATGCTCTTACTCCTTAGGTCTTTATCGAAGGTAAATGCCTACTTCTTTAAGCCTAAGGAACTAACTTATTATGTAGTACCGTACGATGAGGGTAGAGAATTAAGTGTTGTCATCTATGCTTCACTTGATGGTTTATCTGAATTAAGTATAGTATCTGATCAGTTAAGGCTTACAGGGCATGAATTCCTTATCATAACACCGACAAAGCTCCCATCAGTAATAACCTACAGAATACCTAAGGATAAAATCATAACGTTAGAGCTAGAAGGTAAAGAGAGGTATTGGCTGCTTTTAGCACATATAATTAACGGTAAGGTTGTATCTAGACTTACTAAGTCTAGCGGGATTAGGGTTAATAGAGTTAAGAACGAATTAAACGCTATTAAGCCTATAATTACTGACCTGATCACATATTACGAGAAGGACATAGATGACATAGTTAACTTCATGATGGAGCCATTACTAATAACGTCTACACCAACAATGAGGGCTGTAGCAGAGTACCTTGCTTACAGTCACGACATAAGTACTAGGAGATTTCTCGTAGATATTAACGAGGTTAGGAACTTTATTAGATTTATTAATAGACTACTCATAATTGAGACAGATGTTGAGGAATACTCTATTAAGGAAATAAGAGGTTTAACCTTTACAACTACACTAAGTATTAAGGAGCTAAGACTTAGAACTGACCCATTAACAGCACCGATATACGGCCTTATCCTTGCAAGAGTAATAGAGTACTTAGCCTCAAGGAGAGTTAGGGGTTATTAAGTCTTGACTTCAAGTAAGGTAGCATTAATAGTCGGCTCGTCAAGTAAATTAGGAAGATTCTTAGTTAAAGACCTAGCAAGAGATCATAAACTAATATTACATTACAATAAAGGTTATGAGAGGATTAAAGGCTTACTATGTGATGAAGCTGTTAAAAAGAACGTCCTCAAGGTTATTCAAGCAGATCTTCTTAAAGAACGTATTGATAATTTTGTTAGTAAGGTCTTAAATGGTTTAGATCACTTAAACCTAATGATAATCCTCTCCTCAATATATGATGAAACACCCTTAGAGATGCTGAATCATGAGACCATAGAGAATGTGATAAGGCTTAACCTAACAGTTTCTACATCATTAACGTTACTGATAGGAAGACTTATGAAGATGTGGGGTGGTGGATTAATAATAGTATTTACAGATCTCATAGGCATGAGAAGCGTTAACCCCTACACCGGATTGAAGCCCTCAATACCCTACATAGTTAGTAAAGCAGGATTAACGACATTAATAAGGTTTTCAGCAAAATATCTTGCACCCGTAAGAGTGGTTGGAATAGCTCCTGGATGGATCGACCTACCTGAGGTAGGGGAAAAATTAAGGAGTTTAGCGGTAAAGACCATACCCTTAAGGAGGTTTGCTAGGCCTGAAGAGGTAATTCATGTAGTTAGGTTTGTAATGAGTAATGAGTATATTAATGGAGTAATTATAGAGCTCTCAGGCGGTTTATAATCTCAGCCGCGGGTTCTTCGATCATCATCACCCCTTGTAAGCCTCATCACCATTACTATATACTAACTTAGGGATAAAAAGATGTTATCCCTAAAATCCAGTCATAATTTGGTGTAGGTAAGCTTATGGAGTTAATTGAAGGGTTAGAAATAGTAGGAAATACGCCAATTCTCTACTTAAGACCTTATAAGACCTTGATACTTGCTGATACACATATAGGTTATGAAGAGGATATGGCTGAGAAGGGTATCTTCATACCTAGGTTTCAATTAAGACGTGTTCTTGAATTACTAGAGAATGCTTTAAACGAGGTTAATGTAGATAGGGTCGTTGTAGCTGGTGATATTAAGCATAGATTTGATGGTTTAGGTAGGTTAGAACGTAAAGAGTTAAGTGAATTATTCACGTACCTGCAAAGTAGGGTTAATGAAATAGTTATTGTAAGAGGAAATCATGATAACTACTTACCCATACTTCAAAGAAAATTTAATTTCAGTTTAGTTAATGAGTACATCATAGATCGTTACCTAATCATTCATGGACATAGGGATTTGAAGTTGCATGAAAGAGGAATTGAGTGGGATATACTTATTATGGGTCATGAACACCCCAGCATAACGTTAAGGGATGAGTTAGGCATTGTAGGTAAGTTTGCATGCTACCTAATCGGAACACTGAGAAATGGGAAGAAGTTCATAGTACTCCCTGCTGTAGGAGCGTATCAAACAGGATCTAAAATATCTCTATCACCTGAGACCTATCTTTCCCCAATAATTAAGAATGAGGCCGTAATCGATGAAATGGTACCTATAATAATCGATGAAGAAGTAGGTACTTTTGAACTTCCTAAGCTTAAATACATCTTTGACTTAATAACGTAAAAACTTAAAGAAGGAGTATGTGAGTTATGGGAGAATATATAGTTTATAAGCCATAGATATCTTATTAGAGGGGGTAGTGTTTTGGAGATTAAACCCGTAATTAAGATTGAGAATATAGTTGCTACAGTAACGCTTGATCAAACACTTGATTTAAACGCTATCGCTAGGTCAGTACCTAATGTTGAATATGATCCTGAAGAATTCCCGGGACTCATACTTAGGCTTGAGAATCCTAAGTTAACTGCTTTAGTGTTCAACTCTGGTAAGATGGTTGTTACGGGTGCTAAGAGTACTCAAACATTAATTAAAGGGTTTAAGAAGATAATAAGGCTGTTTGTAAGGCATGGAATAATCATTGTAGGGAAACCCAAGATTCAGATACAGAACATTGTTGCATCAGCTAACCTAGGTGTTGAGGTTGATTTAGAGAAAGCAGCATATATGCTACCTAACACAATGTATGAACCAGAGCAATTCCCAGGGCTTATCCATAGAATGGATGATCCTAAGGTCGTACTGCTAGTGTTTAGTAGTGGTAAAATGGTTATAACTGGCGCTAAAAGCGAGGAGGATGTTCAAAGAGCTGTTGAGAATATATACAAGAGACTTAAGGAGCTCTCATGCATTAGAGAGGTACCTCAACAAGCATTTTGGTAAAATACTGACATAGTTGGAAGGTGTGAAGGTTAAACTCAGTGTGAACTGCGCTCTTCATCCCTTAATAGTCTTAGGCTGCCCACTTCATCATCAAGCATACTATGTTAAACTAGTTGAAAAATTTATCTTATCTTTTCAAGTACTTTACATGGTTAGGTATGATGAATGATATATCCTATGTGTTTAGATTAGAGGTAAGTACGACTGTGTGGACTATTGTGTCATTAATTATTGCCATACTCATTTTAGTCATAGTATTAATTCTTGCTCCAATACTCTTCTTCTCAATAAAGGTAAGTACTGATAAGATCCGCTTAGGGGCCTTTCTAACACCCTCCATAACTGTTAAGAGGGAGGATGTAACATTGATTGATGTTATAGAGCTAAATGAACATCCAGAACTCAAGCCTGTAATGAGATTATTAGGTATGGGATTGCCAGGTTATAAGCTAGGCTGGTTTAAGTTAGCTAATGGTTCTAAGGCCTATTTAGCACTAAGTAGGTGGGGTGATAAGGCTGTAGCTATAAAACTAGTCGATGGTACATATGTTATCATAGCGCCCAAGAACTTTAAGGAATTTATTCTAAGGCTTAAAGAACTTGATTGGATTAAGTAATGCTAAGTAGATAAACCAATAAAAATAGCTATCATGATGTTTCTTTGGGTCATACTGTGGGGAGCAATGTAAGACCGGAGAGTAGAGCAGGTATTGTTGGCTGGGGTGTGTATATACCTATTTGGAGAGTAAGAGCTGATGAAATTGCTAAGATGTGGGGTTTTGATGAAGCAATAACGAAGAATTTATGGATTGAGGAGAAGGCGGTTGCTGGTGAGGATGAAGATACAATAACAATGGGATGGTATGCCGCTAAGATAGCTATAGAGCGCGCTGAAGTCAATCCTAACGAGATTGGAGCTGTTTTTGTAGGTACTGAGTCAAAGCCATAC
>CAZUAD010000101.1:0-4327 GCA_964618155.1 uncultured Desulfurococcaceae archaeon | reverse complement strand
TTCAAGTAGTTACCGGCTATCCAGGAACACCATCATCTGAGGTTATTGAGACACTATCCTTGGTGGCTAAGGATTACGGATTCCATGTTGAGTGGTCAATCAATGAGAAAGTCGCGTTTGATGTAGCTGTTGGTGCAGCTATCGTTGGTGCTAGAGCGTTAACTACGATGAAGAACGCAGGAACTAACTGGATCATGGACATGTTCGCAACCATAGTCTACGGCGGTATTGCAGGAGGTTTAGTGATATTCTCAGCTGATGACCCAGAAGCCTTCTACTCATCAACAGAGCAAGATACTAGACCCTTAGCTAAGGCAGTAGGGGTTCTAATACTTGAACCCAAGGATCAGCAAGAAGCTAAGGATATGGCTAGAGATGCCTTCGACTATAGTGAGAAGTTTGAATTACCAGTATTCCTTAGATCAGTTACTAGGATAAGCCATTGTAGTGGTGATGTCGTCTTTGGTGAGATAAGGAAGAGTAGGAATAAGGTGTTCTTCCATAGACACTACAAAATGCCATTCAGATGGAATGTCTATGGACCCTTCAAATATAAAGGTAAGACAGGGCCGGCAGCTAAGCATGCTTGGCAGTTAGAACAACTTGAGAAAATTAAGGAGTTCGTAAATAGCATTAAATATAACTGGATAGAAGAAGGTGATACATCTCTAGGTATAATAACTTCAGGAATAGGGTACTCCTATGTTAAGGACGCATTAATAGAGCTTAAGGTTAGTAAAAAACCTTGGATATTAAAGATAGGTACGCCATACCCCTTACCTGAGGAGCTTCTTAAGAAGTTTATTGATAATGTTGATAGGATACTTGTTGTTGAGGAGGGTGACCCATTCGTTGAGGAGCAACTATATGCTTTTATGAAGGAGTATAGTCCTGAGAAGCCTATCTATGGTAAGTTGAAGAGGCAACTACTACTTAGATATGGTGAGTTAGGGATAACTCAAGTAGTTAATGCTGTCGCTAAATTCCTTAACGTTGAGATACCTCAAATCCCTGCAGAGAGAAGGAAGTTAAAGAATGAAATAGCTAAGGTGGTAGCACCAAGATCATCAGCATTATGTCCTGGATGCCCTCACCTAGGTACGTATTGGGCGCTTAGATTCGCACTAATTAGGAGTATATCCAAGTTTAAGGGGGTTAGGGGTGTATGGATAGTTAATGGTGACATAGGGTGCTATGAGCAGGGGGGTTACGGTATATTTGCTAGGGAGATAAAGCCTTCAGAATCGAAAGAGAGTATAAGGGTGATGTTTGATAATCCCTACGAAATACTTGATACTAACTACATCATGGGTGGAGGCATAGGTACGGCGCAAGGTGAGTATCATGCAGGGTTTAGGGACGGACCTATAGTTGCTGTAGCTGGTGATTCCACATTCTTTCATGCATGTATGACTGCCCTAGCTAATGCAGCCTATAATAAGGCCGCTATAACATTCATAGTTTTGGATAATGCTTGGACCGCTATGACAGGACATCAACCATCACCAACTACAGGCTTAACAGCAACATTAGAACCTGCTAGAGTATTTAAGATAGAGGAGGTAGCTAAGGCTTTAGGCATAGATCATATATGGGTTGTTGACCCATACAATGTTAAGGAAACTCAGAAGGCTATAGAGGAGGCTATAGAGGTGACTATGACTAAGAACGTACCCACATTAGTGGTTGCTAGACGTGAGTGTACACTTCAGGTTATGCGAAGATTGACTAGGGAGGGTAAGCAAGCCACACCCTACGTTGTTATCGAAGATAAGTGTATAGGGTGTAGATTATGTGTACAGTTAGGGTGCCCGGCCGTCGGATGGGATAAGAGAAAGAGGAAAGCATTCATAGATCCTGTGCTATGTGTGGCATGCAGTCTATGTGCTCAGGTATGCCCCGTAAACGCTATCGTTCCAGGTAAGGGTAAGTCCTTAAGGGATTATGTGGGGTGAGAACGTGCGTGATAGATATTACGTAATGATTGCAGGAATTGGAGGTCAGGGCACCGTACTGCTATCACGTATAATAGGTGATGCAGCCTTACTTAAAGGACTTCACGTAAGGATAGGGGAGACCTATGGAGCAGCAATGAGAGGTGGCGCTGTCCATTCACACGTAAAGATTGGTAAAGAGGTGTACTCGCCATTACTTATGGAGGATCAAGCAGATGCTCTCCTAGCATTAGAGCCTTTAGAAGGTTTAAGGAGAGGTCTATTGTATCTTAAACCAGGAGGTATAGTAGTACTTAACACAAGGGTGATTTACCCCATAGATGTTAATGTAGGCGCTGCAGACTACCCAAGTATTGATGTTATAATAAACTCACTAAAGAGGTTAGGAGCATCACGAATGGTTGTACACGACTTCACAGCACTGGCCGAAAAAGCAGGTTCTTCCAGGGTAATGAACGTAGCTGTTCTAGGGGCATTTGCGAGATTAATCGAGGGTACTGACGCCCCAATAGATAAGGACTCACTTATTGAGGCAATAAAGTCAAGAGTTCCTGCAAGATGGCTCGAGGTTAATCTTAAAGCCTTCGAGCTAGGCTATAAGGTAGCTGACGAATACTTAAGGAAAGGAAAATAGTTTTTGACCTCAGGTCTTCTAGCTACCTTCCTAACCTTTAAACTACTGAGCCTGATTTATGGAGGCATAAAAATAATAATTTTTACAGAGACCCTACACTTTAGGTGTGTAAATGGGTGCACCCGAGGATTTAGTCCTAAGAGCACTTAATGAAGCTTTAGAAAGAGGAGTTACGTATGCTGAAGTAAGGTATCAAAGAGAGGTGTATTCAAGTATTGTCTTAAGGAATGGTAATGTAATAGGGTTTAGTAGGGATGTTAATGAGGGTATAGGAATTAGGGTTTTAGTGAATGGTGCGTTGGGTTTTGCATCAACTAATAGACTAAGGCTAGATGAGGTTTTAAAAGCTGTTAATATAGCTATTAACCGTGCTAGAGCTTTATCAAAGCTTAGGAGAGAACCAATAGAGTTTAGTGAGGAGAGGCTTGGGAGAGCCACATATAAGGTTATTCCGAGGAAGAGTCTCCAAGACCTTACTGCAGAGGATAGGGTCAATCTGGGTATTGAGATTCATAAGGCAATTCAAAATTCAGTAAGAGAGGCTAAAATAGCTGTTACTGCTTACACTATAGAAGATCATATTCAGGAGAAGTTAGTGGTTAATAGTGATGGAGCTTACGTTGCATCATACATTCCTAGACTCTCAATGTATGTAAACTTCGTATTAACACATCCAGAGAAGGGTACTCTACAAAGATTTGTTCAGTACGGCGCTTCAGGTGGTGCTGAATTAGTAGATGAATGGAAACCCATTGACGAACTTAGTGAGGAGGTTAAGAACCTAGAAAAAGTTCTACTAAAGGGTAAAGAACCCCCCAAAGAGGAGGTTGATGTTATAGTAGGCCCTGAAGTTGTAGGGTTAATAGTTCATGAATCTGCCGGACATCCAATGGAGGCAGATAGAATACTTGGTAGGGAAGCAGCACAGGCTGGTGAATCATACGTTAAACCCGATATGGTAGGTAAGTATAGGATTGGTACTGAGCTCGTCACCGTAGTTGAAGACCCTACCATACCTGGTAGTTACGGCTATTACCTTTACGATGATGAAGGAGTTCCAGCTAGACCTAGATATCTATATTATAAAGGTATTATATATGAACCACTACATAATAGACATACGGGTAAGATATTTAATGTTAATAGTAATGGAGCAGCTAGATCGATGGACTATGCCTCGGAACCCATAATTAGGATGAGTAACACCTACTTTAAGCCAGGCGATATGAGTTTTGAGGAGTTAATTGAAGATGTAAAGTTAGGAGTCTACATAAAATCCTATATGGAGTGGAACATAGACGATATAAGATGGAATCAAAGGTATGTAGGGCTCGAGGCATACTTAATAGAGAATGGTGAGGTAAGGTATGATAAACCTATTAGGAATCCTGTACTTGAGTTAACGACTAAGGGATTTTACTCCCGTGTTGTAGGTGTTGATAGGAATCTAAGATTCTTCCCAGGTATGTGCGGTAAGGGTGAGCCAGCTCAAGGAGTTCCTGTATGGTTTGGAGGCCCCAATGTCAAGTTATCTAAGATTAAATTAGGGGTGATAAGTTGAGTGAGCTGTTAAGTAATGCGAAGCTCGCGCTAAGTAAACTTAAGGATAAGTTTGATGACGTAGCCATAAAATTAATGTTAAGAGACTCGTCCATGGTTAAGATATGGAATAATCAATTAAGTGTTGTTCAGTCGTGGAGGGATGTTAAGGCATTAGTTTACTTAGCAAAGGATAAAA
>CAZUAD010000100.1:0-4433 GCA_964618155.1 uncultured Desulfurococcaceae archaeon | reverse complement strand
CCCTACTAAATCTAACAGACTTCTCCTCAACCTTACCATAAGCATATGTTGATGTTAATAGCCAAAACATGAGTGGATAAGTAGGACTTAACTTAAGATCTCTCCTGATACTCAATGCTTCACTACTTAACTTCCTATAAGCGTCAACAACCATTCTTAATACATCATATGATGCAACCTCTCGCTTAAGAACCTTAATACCTGCACTTAATGGTCTTTGAGATTCAAGTCTAAACTTAGTTACTGATTTACAGGCATATGTAATCAATGATACCCTAAGTACATCCGATAGATGAGCTATTGCAAATGAATCTATACATACCTCTCTTCTCTTCTTCTTACTAGTAGAAAACTGAATTAGCGTATAAGGTATTGCTATCAAGTACCTCAAACCTAATACCTAATAAATAGTTAGAGCTGAGGTTAATTAGTAGTCACTAAAAGTTACCCTAATCCTAACCTTAATTAATACCTTCTAGAAATGGTTTACGGTGCTAGGATAGTATGATACACATTTATGAGAAGCTTAAACCGCTACTAACTTCATTAGGAGCTAATAATGTAGTTAAGAGGAGTGAAACTGATTGTACCTTGGTAATAGCTGAATTTCCTAAAGATACGGTGTTAGTATCACTTTCTAAAGGTTTGTTTAAGAATGTTTACGTAGCTAAGATCGTACTTGCTAGTAGTATAGGTGCGATGCCATGGTCCTGTGAAAGTTTGGAGTATTCACCTTATGGTCTGTACGTCGTAGAAGGAGATGAGGAAGAATTGCTTAAACGAATAAAACGTAAGGTTTCTCTTCTATTAAGTCGTTAAGAGTGAATATTAGCAAGATCTAAGTCTCTTTTTAGTAGTAGGCTTATTAGGTATTACACATATGAAGTAAGCATCACTTGAACCTACATTTATGTACTCATGCTCAACGTTAGGTGGTATGTATATATAGTAACCACCACTTACCCTATACCATCTACTACCAATTCTAATCTTTAATTCACCCTTAATTACGTAGATTTCGTGCTCCCAGGGATGGAAGTGCTTATTTATGAATCCTCCAATACCCAACCTAAATAGCCTCATAGAGAATGTTTCTGCGCCGTCATGTTCACTAATTAACCATCTAACGAAGGCATTCTTTCCCATCTCCTCCTTCAACATCTCCTCTTTAACCTCACTATAATGACCTACCTTTTCGTTACACGGACCTAAGTTCATTTTATCACCTACCTATACTATAATTGTACATTAAGTAATTAACCATGACTGCTTACATACTCTAAAAAAGGTAAAAGGTAATAGATTTTATAACTACACCATATAGTTAAGGGAGTACGTTATGTACGATGCTATAGTGATAGGGAGTGGACCTGCAGGTTACGTAGCCGCTTTAAGGCTCATACATCATGGTCTTAAAGTTGCCTTAATAGAGAGGAAATACCTTGGTGGTGAATGTACTAATTGGGGGTGTATACCGTCTAAGGCATTAATAGATATAGCTCATTCATATGGATTAGTGAAGCTTCTACGTAAGGTCGGGTTTAACATTGAAGTCTTAGGTATTGATAGAAGTAAGGTAATGTACTGGATTAGGAGAGCCATCCTTAGATCTAGAGAAGCTGTGAAGATGTTATTAAGTGAAGCTGACATATATGAGGGCTTTGCTAGGATTAAGACACCAAGAAAGGTGCTTGTTAAGGGTAAGGAAGGCTTACAAGAAATTGAGGGAAGGAATATTATCATAGCAACTGGTACTGATCCTGCATGCATACCCAATCTTAAGTTTGACGGTAAGTACGTGATAAGTAATAGGGAATTCTTTGAATTAAATGAGTTACCTTCATCAGTATTAATAGTCGGTGGTGGCGTTGTGGGTTCAGAACTGGGTTTAGCATTAGCAAAACTCGGAGTGAAGGTATATATTGTTGAGATTCTTGATAGGATACTTAATATGTATGATCCCGATGTCTCTGAGGTGATTACTAAGAGTTTAAGACGTGTAGGCGTTAGGGTATATACTAGCTCTACCCTAAAGAGTGTTGAGGTAAAGGAGGGTAAGATATTAGCTCGAATAGTCGGTCCCAAAGGAGAAGGGTTCAATGTATTAGTTGAGAAGGTGCTGATTGCCGCAGGACGGAAGTATAATACTCAAGGTATTGGGTTAGAGGACATAGGGGTTAAAGTTCATAGTAAAGGCTTCATTGAGGTTGACGATGCCCATGAAACTAACGTAAAAGGCGTCTATGCTATAGGTGATGTTACGGGGCCTCCGTTATTAGCTCATAAAGCGTTTAGGGATGGTGTAAGAGTTGCAGATATAATAGCGGGTAGGAAGGATATACCTCCAAAGACATACGTACCTGAGGTTGTATATACCGAGCCCGAGATAGGTGTCATCGGCTTAACTGAGTTGAGTGCTAAGAAGAGAGGCATTAATTATAAGGTTATTAAGTATCCATATACAGCAATATCTAGGGATTACACATCACTAAGTAGAACACCTGAAGGATTTGTTAAACTCCTAATCAGTAAGCAGGATAATAGGCTTATTGGAGCTACCATAGTAGGTAATGGAGCTTCAGAGATTATTCATGTAGTTGCGCTAGCGCTTCATAAAAAGCTTAATTTAAAGGATCTCTCAGAACTCATTTACGCACACCCAACATATTCAGAAGGTATTGGTGAAGCGGCACATTTAGGTATGGGTGAGCCTATACATTACCGTAAAGCCTAGGCACTTATTGAATAGAGTAAGGGCTTCTTGTTTAATACCTCACCTTTTCTCTTACGAACAACTACCATGTTTTCTATACGTACGCCGTACCTACCATGAATATAGACTCCAGGCTCTATAGTTATTACCATACCCTCTCTTAATATCTCATCAGAACTTTGAGAGAGTCTAGGAATTTCATGAACATCTATACCCACACCATGCCCTGTTGAATGTATAAAGTACTTACTAAGACCGTATTTCTTTAGCGTATCCCTTGCAGCTCTATCAACCTCACCCGCCTTTACGCCATCACGAATTACATCTACGGCATTATGTATTGCTTCCACTATCGCATCAAATACTTTACGTATCTCCTCGTCTACCTTACCCAGCACTACCGTTCTTGTCATATCTGAGGAATATCCACTATACTTAGCCCCTAAGTCAATAACGACAACATCACCTAACTTTATCTCCCTTGATGTAGGTACAGCATGCGGATATGAGGAATTAGGTCCTGAGGCAACTATAGTATCAAAGGCATATCCGCAAGCTCCTAAGTATTTCATACTACTTTCTAATAAACCAGCTACCTCAACCTCCCTTAAACCAGGCATTAATGATTCTAAAACTCTCCATAATGCTTCTTCAGTTATTTGAAGTGCATGTCTGATAAGCTCTAATTCCTCTGAATCCTTTATAGCTCTAGCTCTCGATACATCATCCGATATATCGATTATCTTAACATCACCGTCAACATATTTTTTAATACGACATACGTCATCAGTGCATAACTTAGTTATCTTTAATTTCTTTATGAAACTCTTCATTATGCTTTCTAAGCTCTTAACCTTTATCCCTAACTCTTTACTCACATCCTCTAGATTATATGGCGCATAAGGAATTACCTCTACATCTCTTAAAGAATCACTAGCTCTCCAGAAGTCTAATAACGGAGTTACTACTTTCCACGACCCATCTCTTAAAGCGATTAGTATTGTTCCATAAGCTCTGGGGAAACGTGTAAAATAGAAGACGTTACTTTCATTCAGGATTACAGACATGTCACACTTATTTAACTCGATTATTCTTTGTAAATTTCTCCTATGGTAAACCAATATAGCACCTAGTTATGTACTCTAGAAGCTAATTTTAGTTTACTTCATAGAAGCCTCTCTAGCCTTCCTTAAACCTCTGTCAGTAATTACGTAAATAACTGAAGGTTTACTTGGTACACCTATTTTAGCATATGGGCATACAGCCTTAAAAGGACATGAATTACATTTCTCATGACATTGAGGTCCTATATGTAATTCTTTAATGTAGCCTAAGGCTAATAAAAGCTCAATTGCATGCTTGATTAATTCTTCACGAACATTCAATTTATTAGCTATATCCCTTATAGTTAAGCCTCCTTTACTGATTAGCCTTAACACTTCAAAGCTTAGCTCTTTCAACTTTAACCCAACATTGATTACGCTAGTAGGCTTTTTCAATTATTAGGGTAGATAGGATGTCTTTATAGGAGATTATGGGTAAGTGTAAATTATGTGGGTTACATTCTAAGGTGGTAAGTGACGTTATAGGTGTTTGTACTGAATGCTTAAGAAGGAGGCCTAGAGAGGCATTAAAGATTGCTTTGAGGGCTCACCTAAAATACAGGGTGAGTTTAGGGTTGCCACCGAGACCTCCAAAACCTCCTTTGAAAACCGATGGT
>CAZUAD010000099.1:4103-4460 GCA_964618155.1 uncultured Desulfurococcaceae archaeon | reverse complement strand
CATGTATAAAATGTGGAGAGGGTTAGTGAGTGTAGAGGATTTGTGTATGTTGCATCAGTAGTTCTGATGGTCTTAGGAAGTACTGAGGTTATCTTAGGTACTACAGGAATTCTTTCAGGTCTCATTAAATTAACTACGGAATTAACCTCCTCACCCATATCCTTAATAATTGAGGTATTCTTAGTACCAGTAACGATCACTGTTATAGGAATTATAACGATCTCGTCTTCATTACTGTTAAGAGAGGGTAATGTTAATGGTGCCTTCCTGGCATCAATAATACTTGCCCTAAAACCTATACTTGTTCTGTTACTCCCTAGAACTAAGTTTAGCTACGTAGTTGATGATAATGAATTT
>CAZUAD010000099.1:0-4093 GCA_964618155.1 uncultured Desulfurococcaceae archaeon | reverse complement strand
ATTAACTCCTTCTCTAAATCACCTACAGTAACTCCTTCTTCAGTCACTATTACCTCGGTTAAGTCAACACCTCCTCTCACGGTAACAACCTCATTTACGAATCTAACTATTGTTGGCTCAAATATCGCTGTAGCGGCTATTCTACCAAGGAGGCTTTGCGTCAATATGTCCGTTATACCTAACTCCCTAAGTAGTTCGGCTGTTCTTGGATCATTAACTAATACCATTATTCTAGCCTTCTTGTTAAGTCTCCTAATAAGTAAAACCAAATGCAATGTAGTGCTGTCGTCCCTAAGGCAGATAAGGACTGTCTCGGCATGTTCAATACCTGCCCTTCTTAAAGTCTCTTCACCATACTCACCAACAACGAAATCAACTGGAGGTGGTGCTCTAGGTTCTCGAGACATAACCCACCCTACCATGTCACCGTAACCACTTAATACTAGCTCATCTATTGCTTCCCTACAGCTTGGTGTAGTGCCTATTATTAATATCTTCTTCTTCAACCTACCCCTTCCCAATGCTCTCTGTAGTGTTCCCGAGAAAAAAGCATCTGCTAGGGTAGATATGACGAGCGTGTAGGTTGCTATCCCCATAATAGCCGTCATACTAGCTACAGCGTAGCCTAGTACATCATGAGTTACAACTACATCGCCATAACCAACAGTAGCCATAGTTACTAAGGCCCAGTACATTGAAGTAGCTAGGTCTATCTCCTCTCTTCCATGAATCTCATGCTCTACGTAGTAAAATATTAAGGAACTTGTTAGGAACATGGTAAAGAAGATAATTACTACGTAGAAACCCCTCTTGCGTGTTAGCCTTCTAATAAGTAACTTAATCCTTGTGAATCTCCTACGTCTTATCACATACCTTGGTAGCACTATAGCCATAAGTCCTTAACCTGCACCATGAAAGACATAGATGTTCAGAGGTATTATGTTTTAGCTGCCTTAGACAGTACCTTACTTGGTAAAGTTAATACAAAACCCTTAAGTTCACCCCTCCTTACAGCATTAACAAACTCGTTGTAGAGACTATTAATTAACTCCTCACTAACAACTAGATCCTCGCTGATGACTGATAACTCTTCAGCAATTTCAGAAATAGACCTACCGCCAATGTTAAGCTTATCTAAGACATACTTCTCAAGGAAGGCAGGTACTAGCGTATCAACTATGGAGTATTCCTCATCACTTAAGTCATCAATCTCAGGAAAACTTGAAAGTAGTAGTTGACGTGCAAGCTCATTAATTGATATCCTAGCAACTTCATTCATAAGCTCATAGAATACCTTCCTATTAAGCTTAGTACCTAAAATTTTCGAGAGTTCATCATAGGCGCTCAGGATAGTGTCTAGTACTTCCTCAACAATATCCTCTTCCTGCATAGTATACCCTACATACGTTGATATAGGAACTAAATAGGGTTATTGGTGTGTCTCGATATGGTGTAAAGTATTAGGTGATGTTTACTTAAATATCGCCTAGTTATATGGCTTGTGGGGTCAATGTCTAAGATGATGCCTAAGAAGCTCCTGATAGCTTTTATTGCCTTAGGCCTAGTGTCCCTATTTGCTGATATGACGTATGAAGGTGCTAGATCAGTAGTTGGTGCCTACTTAGAGATGTTAGGAGCTACAGCACTAATAGCTGGATCCGTAGGTATAGGTGAATTTCTTGGATACGTAACTAGGGGTGTTGGAGGATTCCTTGCCGGACTTATGAGGTCTAGTAAGGCATTTTGGTCGCTTATATACATAGGTTACGCAATAAACCTCTTTGCAGTACCTCTACTTGCTTTTGCTGGTGATTGGAAAGCTGCCCTGTTACTAGTCATGGTTGAGAGGATAGGGAAGGGTCTCAGAACTCCAGCTCGAGATACGGTGTTAGCGGAGGTTACTGAGAGTATTGGTAGGGGTAAGGGCTTTGGAATCCATGAGTTAATGGATCAAATAGGTGCTATCGCGGGTCCTTCGATAGTGTTGCTAGCAGCTAGTTATAGGGGGTTGAGAGGCGCCTTTCTAATATTGGCAGTACCTGCTATTGCATCATTAGCTATGTTAACATTAGCATCAACCTCATATCCTAAGGTTAGAGCTATTGAGGAGTTAAGACAAGAACGATCAAGCATTAGTATGATAGGTGTTAAGGGTTTAGGTAAAACCTTCTGGCTTTATGTTGCTTCAACCGCGCTACTCTCATTAGGCTTCATACATTGGTCACTCTTCATATATCATGTAAGTTATGTAGGATTAATACCGCTAACATTACTTCCGACGCTATATATAATATCCATGGTATCTGATGCAGCGATAGCATTTCCTGCGGGGTATCTTTACGATAGATTAGGTCCTAAAACATTGATTGTAGCACCAGTGCTGGCGTTAATTACTGTACCCTTATTACTTCAAAATAAGTTGAATTTCATTGTTACGGCAGCAATTATCTGGGGTTTGGTCATGGGAATTTACGAGACAACCTTAAGGGTCTTTATAGCTGATATAACAAGGCCTGAGAATAGATCTTACGCTTACGGGATATATGGTATGATCTACGGTCTATCATGGGGTGTAGGCAATATGATCATGGGAGCCTTATATCCTGTGTCATCCTCTTACCTCATTGCCTATGTCATATTGATTGAGCTAGCTGCTTTATTCATGCTCCTATACACTATAGTAATTGCATTAAGGGTTAAGGCTTTAGGTGAGTGAAGTGGCTAAGGCTAATAGTAAGGAGTTCAAGAGGCTCTTACGGAAGAGAATATGGGATTTAATGGTTAAGAAGGGTATTGCCACATTTCCTTTACCACCACATGGTAGAATACCAAACTTCATAGGTGCTGAGGAAGCTGCTAAGAGGCTTCAAGGTATGAGCATATTTAAGCAAGCTGATGTTATTAAGGTTAATCCTGATTCACCTCAAAAATATGTTAGGTATTTAGTACTAGTTGAAGGTAAGAGACTTGTAATGCCTACTCCTAGGATAAGTAAGGGGTTTTTGCTATTAGATCCTAAGAGAATTCCTTCAAATAGATTTAACGAAGCTTCAACAATTAGAGGAGCTTTTAAGTATGGTACGTATGTTCACCCGAAGAACCTACCTGGAATTGATTTAATGGTTACAGGATCTGTTGTAGTTGATTTATGGGGTAATAGGTTAGGTAAAGGTGAGGGTTATTCGGAGTTAGAATTCGGTATCCTAAGAACCTATGGCAAGGTAGTGGATGAGACGCCTATAGTGACTACTGTACATGACATTCAGATTGTTAATATTAAGATTCCTAGGGATCCATGGGATTTTACAGTAGATTACATTATAACACCAACCAGAGTCATTAAGGCTCTAGAAAGATATAGACCTGAGGGTATTCTATGGGAGCTTCTAAGTGATGAGAAGCTTCGTGAAATACCACTTCTTAGAAGGATTAAGGAGGAGCTAGGTGTTTAGTTCATGGTTAAATTAAGATCGTGCTACGCATTCGATATAGATGGTGTTGTAGCCGATGTTAGCAAGCGTTTAAGCTTAGCATTGAGCATGAGTGGTGGTGTGAAGAATAACATATTCTGGGAGGTATTCTTCGATGAGAGACTTATTGAGGAGCTTGATACACCTAGAAATGTAGGTGTAGACCTTGTTAAGGATAGAGCGGGTAGGGGGTGTATAGTAGTGATTACTGGTAGACCTAAGAGGTTAAGGGACGTAAGCATTAAGGAATTCATTAAGTTTACAGGAGTAAGACCTGCTCTAATATTAATGAGGGGTAATAGAGATTTTAGACCTTCGTACATAGTTAAGCTTAAACTCATAGATCAAGTACTGAGGCTCGGTTATGAAATAATCGAGTTTCATGACGATGATTTGGAGGTACTTAAGAACGTTAAAAGATTGTATCCGTTCATAAGACTTTACTATCACTTTAATAACAAGTTTAAATTACTCTGAATTAAGTTGATAAGGCTTTAGGTAGTCTATCTAGGGGGCTCTACGTGCTAATTAAGGTTAATGTTAAGGATTTAATGAGGTTTATAGACTACTTAAAGAGTATAGGGTTAGATGTTCATGAAGGCCCTCATGCGGTTCTAACTGAC
>CAZUAD010000098.1:2425-4538 GCA_964618155.1 uncultured Desulfurococcaceae archaeon | reverse complement strand
CTTAAGACCCTCATAAATTTTAGAGGGTACTTAGAAATGCTTAAAGTATTTTCTAAAATAGAGTTGATGGATTAAAGGGTGGTGTTGTTTGGCTTTGTATGCTGTTAGGTATGATGTTCACTTTACGCCTCGTGAGCCTATTGAGGTTCCTGGTTTTACTGTTAAGTTTCTTAAGTCCTTGATAATAACCCATGATAGTGGTGATGTCGTTAAGTCCTTGATCCTAGAGGGTGGTGCTAATAAGCCTATACACCTATCACCAATAATGACCTCCGGTAAGCCCTTATTATCCACTAGCACCGTTAAGTTAGTACCTGGTGTTAGGTATTGGTTTAGGCTTGGGACTGTGTGTGATGAAGCTAAGCTACCAATCCTCAACGACTTCGTCATGGGGTTAGTGGAGAAGTTTGCTGAGCCCCTAGGTATTGAGGTTGTATCTAACCATCTAGAGGTACTGGTTAACGCACCTAGGGAGTTCTCAGTAAGCATACTAACACCTGCAGTCATTAAGGCTAAGGACTCAACACTAGTTAAGTACCCAACACTTAAGGAGCTCATATCATCACCTATAAGAGTCCTAGGTAGGGCACTATGGGAGAAATACTCAATAAACATACCGACAACATGGACCTGGAGGATAAGCTCATACTACGTAATGACCCACGCTGAGAATAGGTCTTTGAGGGTTGACATGGGTGATGGAAGGGTTGTTGAGGGTGTGGTAGGTAGGTGGGGATTTAGGAGGGTTGCTAAGATGCCTAAATACCTCGAAGCAGTACTAGCTAAGGCATTAGCGGTAGCTAATGCTGTAGGTGTAGGTAAGTCTAGGGCCATAGGGTTCGGGATGACCAATATAACCATAAGTAAAGACTAAGGAAGCACAAACCTATATGAACCAACCAACAACTAACTTAGAAGGGCCATGCTTGAAACAGCACGTGAGATACTAAATTATGCATTCGAAGAATTTGATAAGGCGTTAAAATTAAATGATCAACTACTATACAGAAACGCAGCTGATAAGGCGTTTTCAGCACTTATCATAGCAATTAATGAGTACATAAGGAGTATCAAGGGTGTTGTACCTGGTAGTCATGCTGAGAGGAGGAGGTTGTTAAGGCTGATAGGACGTGAAGACCTTAGAGCACTCTACAGTGACTTAATGAAGACCCTACATGAGGAGGCATTCTATGAGGATATCTACCAGCCAGATGAGGTTAGGTACGCCATGGATAAGGTTAGGAAGGTTATTGAGGAGCTTGAGTCTGAGTTGAGGAGTAGATCATCTAGCTAAATCACCTAAGCATACCCTTGTGGAGCCTCCCTCAAACCTTACGATACCTGACTTACTTAGGGAGTATAGGTGCCTTAACAAGGTCTCCTTACTAATACCTAACATACTTGATAACTCCTCTAGGGCTAGACAACCCCTCCTAGATAGTTCGTCAATGACCTTAAGCCTTAGCTCTAGCACCTTACCATGACCTAATGAATAGGTTACGGAGGTTCTAAGACTTACTACCTCACCACCCCTGCTAACTAGGACATCCCTGATCCTATCATTCAATGACGCTACGGCAGAGAACGTCAGTATGGTTGCATAGCTATCACCGCTACCAATTACTAGGGTGACATCACTACCTAATCCCTTAAGGAACTTAACCATAACTATTAAGTCCTTAACGAAATTGCCGGTGAGCTCAGCTAGCACCTCACCATTTAAGTTCTTGACTACACCACCATCTACTACAATTACTTCATAGTCGTTGAGGAGGTAGGTGAACTCCTTAAACCTACTTGGTGGGTTGACTAAGATTAGGGTTCTAGCCGCCATCATCACCACCGTAGGGACAGTGCCTTCTATACATGCAGGCCCTACACCTTGAATCGTTCCTAGGTGGTTCATTAAGCTCTTCACTCTCAAGCATTCTCCTAATCTTTGAGATAACGCTTAGCAGCTTAGGTACTAGAGATCTCCAATCAACCTCTACATAGCCACTACGTGTTGCAAGTATCGTTACAACCCTCTCCACCCCTAGGGTCTCAGAGGCCATGAGTGCGTAAGCTGTAAGCTGAAGTTTTGAGTGCTCCTCGAAGGACCATGTCGATGGCG
>CAZUAD010000098.1:0-2415 GCA_964618155.1 uncultured Desulfurococcaceae archaeon | reverse complement strand
CAACAACTACGGCGTATTCCTTATAGATGAGTAGTATGTCTGGAGACCCCGAAATACCTAACCTCCTAGACCTAAGCTTAGGCTTCACCCTAACCTCTAAGGGCTCCCCAAAGTAAGTTACTAACTCCATCACTAGGTCATCAACATACCACTCCTCAAACTCCCTGACATACGGCGGTAATGGCTCAGGTAGTGATAACGTCATATACCAAGCTGAGAGCGGGCACCACACCCACTCCTTAATTAGTGATACGGGTATGTAGCCTACTACATCATATGATGATGTTACGGCCATGGGAATCACCTACAACCTTAGGACCTAGGGAAAGAGCTGATAGGTACTCCCTCTCATCAATACTGAGCACGAGGAGCCTATCCCTTACAGGGTCTAGGTACTTAGATATGGCCCTATATACGTATCTTGAAACCCCTGAAGTCCCCCTCCTAACGTATACGGACTTCTGAACTCTCGTGAACCCTAGCTTCAGGAGCTTACTAGACACCATGTTCCTTACCTGGTCATCGCTTATGTCGTAAATGACCATGAGTACCGCCATAACCTACCACCTCACCCTAAACGCTGTGAAGGGCTTACCTGTCCTTATGGATGATGCAAGCTCTAGTGCTTGGGACTTAATTATTGAGTTGACGTTCTTCCTCATGCCCCCGTAATTGTAGTATTCCTCACTCATAGACTTCAGCACCCTATTAGCTACTGCCTTCCTAGCATCGTGGGTTAGCATTGAATCATGTACTTCGGGTACGTACTTAACGACTAGCTCAGCTACTGCCTTATCTACCACGAACCTGAATGGCTCCATGAAGTCTAGGATTAGTGATGGCCTACCAGACTTATCCACATGTAGGAATCCTGCGTAGGGGTCTAGACCCGCCATTATTATTGACTTCATGACCGTAGACCTAAGTATTCCGTAGCCGTAGTTAAGTGCTAGGTTTACTGGGTCATCACCCTCCTGATCCCTATACTTAAAGCCTGTATCGGGAACTAGTTCAGCATAACACCTCCAATACCTCCTTGAGGCTTCAGCTTCAACGTTAATTAAATCCTTAGAGTTACTACAGCCCTCAACCCTATCTACGTACTCCTCAACTAAGTACCCACAATCCCTTATATCTAACCTCCTCCTAGACTTACCAAGGTACTTTAGGAGCCATGCCTTATTATGTATCTTAGCTTTAACGAACTCCTTAGCATAGCTTAAGGACTTACCGTTTAGTGCTACCTCATACTGTGCTCTCCTAGTCATTACGGTCTTATTGGGTATCGTAGGCCATACCATGGCAGTAGAAAGTCCATCACCCCTAACGAAGTGTATGGGTATCCCCAATAGTGCTAGCTCCATTATTAGGTTTGAGGATATTAGAACACCCCTAGAACTTATTAGGACTTCATCAACCTCGTTTAGGGGTATCTTTAGGTCCTGACCATCACTCCTAATGGTTAGGAAGCCCTTAGACACGCCAATTCTTGACCCAGGTCTAACAACTACTAGCCTAGCCATCCCCACCACCTAGGCAATACCTCCTTAACGGGCATGTCTGAGGGCATTCGTGTGGTATTGGTGGTGGGTTCTTTGACTTAATCATGGCTGCTATGGAGTCTCTCATGCTTAGGGCTTCAGTTCTTAGGGTATCGTCAACTCCTACAACCTCGACCCTCACGGTCCTATCACTTACCTCTATTAGGTATGCGTTATTGATTGGTATGTGCGTTAATGCCTCCATGATTAGTGCGTAGGCCGCTAGCTCAACCTTCTTTAACTCTACGTACCTATTCCTTAGGTCTCCAACATACGCTATCTCAGCTGGTGAGTTACCAACTACTAGGTCGGGTCTTGATGATGTGAAGCCTAGTGCTGGTGGTAGTTTAGGTTCTATGGCCATTGGTGGTATACCTCCGTTAGCTAGCCATGCCGTAGCTATGCTTAGTGCCCACACGCCTGCATGGGTTCTTACTGAGTCTACGGCCCTCCTAAGACCGTCCCACCCAGTAAGGACGACCTCACCTAGGATGCTAAGGATTTCGTTATGGTAGGCGATACCCTTACCCACAACGCCATCACTCGGCAGCCTAACGCCGCTTCTTAGGAGCCATACATCCCTCTTAGTAGGGCATGGTGAGGATATCTCTGACGGCCTTACGTAGGCATCACCACCTTCTAACCTCCAACCCCTTAGTTCATCACTAACCCTTACATCACCTCCTCCATTCATTATGAGCCTTAACTCCACACCAGCACCCGTGATTTCCTGGGGGTGTGTATGCTTAAGGCTAGGTCGTTCCTAACTCCTAGGTAAGTGATATCAGCTCCTTAGGGCCTGATTCAGCCTCTGCATGAGCTGGATATCCACCCGATTCAGTTCTGTAACCCTCTACCCTCACTCTGAGTCAGT
>CAZUAD010000097.1:3789-4559 GCA_964618155.1 uncultured Desulfurococcaceae archaeon | reverse complement strand
GGTGAGAATCTGCATGTACTGAATCGGTGATGTTGGGGTCGCGAGCTGATACCTGTTACTTCACCCTCTTCTTAAATATCATTAACCAGGGAGTTGGCATCAACAATGTTATTACCGGTATGAGCTCCAACCTGCCAAGCCACATGTGTAGTGCTAAGAGTATCTTACTTACATCGTTTAATGTAAATAAGTCTAGATAACACGGTCCTACATTACCTTGCGCTGATGCTACAGCTGATAATGATTGAAATGGGTCATAGCCAAAGCCCGTAAGTATTAACGTACTTACTAAGATACCCATAAAGTATGCTGTTACAAACATGAATAGCCTTAAGATGTCTTCCTGCCTTAATATTTGAGAACCTAATTTTACAGGTCTTATAGTTCTTGACGGTAAAAATAATAGTTGAAGCTGATTTATCATAACCTTGAGTGTAGCTACTATCCTACCAACCTTTATAGCTCCCCCAGTTGAGCAGAGATTGCCACCTACGAACATGAGCGTAAGCAGAATAAATTTTGAGAGTGGAGGCCATAGGTTTATGTCAGCTGTAGTATAACCTGTGGTAGTCATTATTGAAATTGACTGGAATATAGCATATCTAAAAGCATTAAAGATGTCAATACCTAAGTGATACATTAAGTCCGTAGCTATTAAACCTGTTGAGATAGCGACTATGGCTATAGCAGTCTTAACTTCATAGTATTTAAAGAACCTCTTGGGGCCATACGTAAAGAGTAGGTAATGGGCTAAGAAGTTCGTTCCGCCC
>CAZUAD010000097.1:0-3779 GCA_964618155.1 uncultured Desulfurococcaceae archaeon | reverse complement strand
TAGTGCCATCTCAACAGCAGGGTTATGAAATGCAGCAATACTTTCAGTCCTGGTTGAGAAGCCTCCTGTTGCTAAAGCTGTGAATGAATGTGTTATAGCATCAAACCAGTCAAGACCTAAGAATCTAAGTGTCAAGATGCAGGCTATGGTGTAACCTAAGTAGATTATCCATATAGATTTAACCGTAGCCCACGTTGACGGCTTAATCCTAATATCTCTAGCCTCAGCAACGTAAAGCCTCCATAAGCTAATACCCTCTGCTGGAGTCATTATAAAGATTAAGAACAGCATGATTATGCCTGTACCCCCTAACCACTGAGTTAAAGCTCTCCAGAACAGTACTGACCTAGGTATAACCTCAATAACCTTAATCAATGTCATACCTGTAGTTGTGAATCCTGACATACTTTCAAAAAACGCATCAACCCAGCTCATGTTTATAGTAAGTACATAAGGTATTGCACCTACAAAGGCCACTAAAACCCAGCTCACACTCGAAATAAACAAGGCCTCAGTTAGCGTTATTGAGGGTGGTGATGGAAGGAAGTAAGCTATTAGATATGTAGTAGCAAACACGGTAATTCCTACTAATAAGAACACCTTAGCTTCATAAATTTCACCGTATATAATGCCTACAAGGGATGGTAATAACATCGTTAATCCGACTATACCCGTTATCTTAAGTGTGGTAACTAAAAGCACGGAGAGCCCTCTTATATACATTGACTCCTCTCTAAGTCCCATAACCTAAAACCTACGCCTCAATATCTACTACATGTGGGTTCACTAAATCCTAATAAACTTTAAATGAGTACTAAATATCAAGCTGTAAATTAGCTTAAGTTAAAAACATATTTAGTTTACGCCTCACCCTTCTTTACTAACTCGATTGCATACTTAATGGCATCGATTATTTGTCTATAGCCTGTACACCTACACACCATCCCGCTAATTATTTCTTTAATTTCCTCTTCAGTAGCATCAGGTCTATTATTTACAATCCAATGACCTGCTAGTATGAATGCTGGTGTACAGAATCCACACTGGAATCCAAACTTAGCAATGAAAGCCCTCTGAATAGGAGCAGGTCTTCCATTCTTAGTAAGCCCTTCTACAGTTATTATTTCAGCACCATCGGCCTCAACAGCGAGTACCTGGCATGACTTAACTAACTTATTATTCATTATTACAGTACATATACCGCATTCCCCTCTAAAGCAATTGCCTTTGACGCTCTTTAGATTTAACTTTTCTCTTAGTACGTGGAATAGGCTCTCATGAGGCTCTACGTCAATTATCTTCCTCTCACCATTAACTATTAAGGTAATTTGGACCATCATATCACCCTTACACCTTCAATTAAGTACTTGAGTATAGCCTTAGTTCCAATTCTAATTAAGTGCTGTCTATAGTCGTCACTTGTTCTTAAGTCTATACCTCTCTCACCAACTGGTAAGTCAAACTTGCTCTGAGCTATCTTTATGATCTCCTCAACAAGCTCGTTTAATGGTTTATTATGCTTAAAGATTTCCTCAGCCTCCTTTAAGTATACCGGAGTCTTAGCTATTGCAGTATAAGCTAACCTTATAACTCTCTTTGAAGGATCTCTTGGTTTAGCTACTAGGGCTGCAATTCCTACTAACGCTCTATCCTCAATTGACCTCTTAAACTTAAGGTAGGATGATTTAGCACCATCAGGAGGTTCTGGAACATGTATCGATACTAGCAATTCATTAGGCTTCATAACATTCTTCTTATGTCCTGTGAAGAACTCTGTTAATTTAACCTGTCTCTTACCACTCTTACTAAGTAATGTAACGTATGAATTAAATATCATTAAAGCTGGTGGTATATCTGCTTGAGCTGATGAGTTAGCTATATTGCCACCTACAGTACCCCTAGCTCTTGTCTCTACATCCCCTATACTAGCTGATGCTTCCCATAATGCGGTAAATTTATCCTTTACTAACTTATTATTAACTATATCTTCATGAGTTACTGTAGCACCTATTACTAGTTCCTTACCCTCATGATATTCAATCCTTCTTAACTCCTTAATTCCTGTAATGTCAATTACATACTTAGGCACTACCTTCCTAGCCCTTAACTTCCTAGTAAGACATGTACCACCAGCCTTAACCTTAGCCTCCTCACCAAACTTTTCAAGGAGTTCTAATGCCTCATCTAATGTTTTCGGTCTTAAGTACTCAAACCTAGGGAAGTATTCTCTCCATATTACGACAGCTTGAGCTCTAACAACACGTGAGGTCATAATCCCACCTCACAAGCTTAACTCTAAGTACTTCTCGACATCCTTGAGTAATTCAGGTTTATGCTTCTTTATCTCCCTAATTATCCTATCAGGTGATAGTGGTAGCTCTGTTATCCTTATACCTATTGCCCTCCTAACAGCATTTGCTAATGCAGCAGGCCACGCTATCATGACTAATTCACCAATACCTTTAGCACCGAAGGGTGCATCCTTCTGCTTTACACCAAGGAACTTAATCTTAAACTCCTCAGGTATGTCTGCAGCTCTAAATAATACATAATTACTGAGACACGGGTTGAGCAACATACCTTCAGGGAATAATCCTTTATACTTACCTTCCTCATCATATATTATTGTCTCTCTTAATGCTATATTAATACCCATAACAGCACCGCCTATTGCTTGACCTTCAGCAAGTCCTGGATTTAAGGCTGGAGTATCGAAGACTGTGACCACCTTTAATACCTTAATCTCACCAGTGAGTAGGTTAAGTTCTATCTCAACAGCTCCAGCACCGAATGTATAGAATGGAGCTAAATGGCCGTCCTCCAATACCTGACCCGTCTCTGGATCGGTTAATACATTTCTATCAGGAACATGAGTTCCAACCCCCATTAAAGGACCGCCTATAGTCATTCCTGAAGGTAGCATGTATCCTAATGCTAATTGATCTAAGGTTACACAGTGGTGAGGCTCTCCTGATACGCATGCCTTGCCGTCCTTAATTTCAATTCTATCTTCACTAACCCTAAATATATTCGATGCGACAACTCTGATCTTCCTTTTTAGATCTTCTAAAGCCCTCATTAATGCTTGACCATCTGTGAATAATCCTCTTGAACCTACGGTCTGCCATGTATATGCTACAGTGTCTGTAGATCTTATAGGTGCTATCCTAACCTTCTCTACAGGTATTCCCAGTTCCTCAGCTACAATTTGAGCTAGTGCTGTTATTGTTCCTTGACCCATCTCGCCTGTGCCTACCAATACGTCGACACCACCATCCTCATTAACCTTAACAATAGCTGATGCTGCAGCATTAGACGGCTGTATTGGACCTTTATAAAATGCCGCTAAGCCTTTAGCCCTAATCTTCCATGGCTCCTTAGGCTTCTCAGAAGGTTTATCCCACTCTATGAGCTTAGCTGCCTCCTTAATTACATCAGCTGGTGCTCCAGCATCCTCTCTAAGGAGTTCACCATCAGCCATTCTCGACTTGCCTGGTACAACTACGTTCTTAAGTCTAAATTCTACAGGATCCATGCCTAGTTCGTAGGCTAATTCATCCATTTGGGATTCAACAGCAAAGTATAGCTCTTGCATCCCAAATCCTCTAAAAGCTGTTGTGGGTACCTTATTTGTGTAAACAGCGTAGGTATCTACATGAACATTAGGTACTTCATAGGGGCCGAAGGCAGTAAGACCTACAGCTCTAGCGACGTTAACTGTGTAGTCTGCGTATGCTCCTGCATCTAGGTAGTATTCACCATAGTGTGCTACCAACCTA
>CAZUAD010000096.1:0-4560 GCA_964618155.1 uncultured Desulfurococcaceae archaeon | reverse complement strand
GTTTATTATTATGTGTAGTGCTAGTGCTGTTGATGCTGTTGGTGGTAGTTGTTGTGTGAAGTTTGGTATTGTTACTGGTTCTCCTAGTCCTAATTCTTGTCTTGTGAATCCATCCTCTACTCCGCTAACCACGATGGCTAGCCTATCGTTGGTGTTTATGTTGATTTCGTTGAGGGTTACCTTAGATTTACCCTCCTCAACTACTAGTAGGGTCTTTGTAGGTTTTATTATATCGATGAAGTCGTTGAGCGTTGGTAGTACTATGAATACCTTACCCAACTTATAAGCCATCCTAGTAACCTCGGGAATCCCTGTTTGAGCAGCCATACCCGTAACCTTAACTGCTACGAAACCCCTTACTAAACCGCTCTTTACGGAGAAAACAACCTTAGCCGTATCTATTAGTCTTTGAGGTGATGAAACATTACTTAATACTATGAATACCTCAACCAAGACTCAACCCAGGTATCTAAGAACCTCCACAGCTATAGCTTTAGCGAGGGGTGGTGGTACTGCTTCACCAACCTGATTATACTGCTCATCACGACCACCAAGAAATACGTGGTAGTCAGGAAATCCCATAAGCCTAGCCTGCTCCCTAACGGTAAGTAGTCTAGGTTCATAGGGATGTATGAACCTTGAAGATCCGAGAACTGTAGGTGCTAACCTCTTAGGATGTAGCTTTATTAGGTTAGGTAACCTCCTGCCCCTAGCACCCTCATATTCTATTAAGGACGAACCCCATGAAAGCCTCAACACTCTCTTCAACTTCTTAGGACTAAGTGATGGAGGTGGTTCATGATTAGGTATTAAGGGGTCATGAGAAGGCTCAGGTAAATCACCTATAGCCTCCCAAACACTAATCACCCTTCTAACCCTCCTAGGACGTAAAGCTATATTTGATATGAATACCCTAGTCCTTCTTGATGGCGTACCATGCTCGTGAGCCCTCAAAACATTGAAGAATATTCTATCGTAGCCAACACTCCTAAACTCCTTCGCTAAAGCACTCTTAAGTTCGCCCTCCATGATAGCTGGTACGTTCTCCATGATAAATACCTTAGGCTTTAAACATCCCACTAACCTTATGAACTCAAGCACTAAAGCACCGTCAGGATCTGAGTAAAGTCTGTCTAAAGGCTTCTCCCTCCTCCTGGGATTAGCTCCCGTATACGGTTCGCAAGGAGGACTACCAATAACCACATCAACTTCAGCTCCACCTAAGAGGTACTTCACGTCATCACAGCTGATACTACGTATGTCTTCAACTAACACGGTAGATGAAGGAAAATTCGCTTTAAAACTTCTTGATGCAGCCTTATCAACATCTATGGCGAGTAAAGTGTTGAAACCTACCTCATCAAAACCACGAGCAAAACCCCCTGCTCCAGAAAATAGGTCAACGAGTAATGGCCCTCTCCTCATTACTTATTTCCTCTTCAAGCTTACTGATAAGTTCCTTAAGTGATTTCTTAATGACGTCGTTATCCTCATAAACAAGCATTCCACCGCATCTAGGGCATTTAAAGTCGTTTTCTAGGGCCTCCTCAAATGTTAGTCTAACACCATCAACGGGACACACATAGAATGTGTTATTCTCCTCGAACGCTAACCTCTCCTTAAGCTTCCTAAGGACAGCTTTCTTTCTTTGGAGTAGTACTTGATTAATTCTTGCTTCATCAATCTTCCAGTGATATATATAGCGACTATCATCAGGGTTCCTACTCTTCCTGTACGTTACTAAGCCTAAGTTGTGAAGTTCATAAAGAACCCTTCTAACCTCCTGTTCACCTATCTTTGCAAGACTAGCTATCTCCGTATCTAAGAGTTCTCTCTCACTACTCATTAATATCTTGAAAACCCTAACACCATATTCACTTACGAACCTTCTTATGAATTCAAGTAGGTCATTAACGTTTCCTTTCAACACATTTCACCACCTTCTTTCCTCTTGGTGAGGGTTCGATACATAATTCCGCATCAGAGTAAATAAAGCGTAGCTCAGCACCCTTAAAGTACCTGTCAAGGAAGATAGCTAGTGCTGAGACCTCAGAATGCGGTTGGTGGCCTATAGCCACATTATAGTCAGCAAGCTCATAATATATACGCGGTACCTTCTCAGCCCCAACAATTACTAAGATGTCCTTTCCGCTAGATCTAATCTCATCTATTACCTCATCGATGTTGATACCGTACATTGTGAGGTGTACAACAATACCTCCCCTACTCTTCCACTCCTTAACATACTTTACGGGATCAACACCCGCTTGTACCTTAAAGTCTTTACGACCCCACTTCTCACATACCTTTCTTAAGGAATTAATTACCCCTTCATCAACAACTTCAGCTAATATGAATCCATTCGCTCCAAAAGCCCTTGCAACAAGACCTACATGCGTTGTTACTCTCTTATCCCTAGCAGGTCTATGACCTAGCCTTAAGACGTAAATTATTGGCTTCCTCCCTTCTTTTAATATATTTAATCACCTCCTCCCTCAACAGGTCTATGTTAATGCCTTTAAGTGCTGAAATCGGTATTATGGACCAATCCCAATGGTATAATGATGAAACCATCTCCTTAATCTTGGTAATTATGTCATGAAGCTCATCACTCTTCAATAGGTCTATCTTATTTAAGGCTATGATTAACGGTTTACCTATGTAGCCTATCTTGAGTAATGTTTTAAGTGATGTCCTTACCTTGTCTGCTACCATAAATGAGGGTTCAGATGAGTCTATGACAAGTATTGCGAGGTCTGCAGTACTAACTTCCTCTAATGTTGCGTAGAATGCTTCAATTACTTCAGCTGGTATATCCTTTATGAAACCTACGGTATCTACGAATATCACCTTAACATCCTTAGTAGCGTCCAGGTAAGCTCCTTTAGCCTTAGGAGTTAGTGTTGTAAACATCTCAGGACCGACAGGTTTTGACTCATTAGTTAAGGTGTTGAATAAGGTTGTCTTACCAGCATTGGCATAACCCGTTATAGCTACTTGGGGCCATCCAAACCTCCTTCTTCTCTCCCTCTCCCTTGATCTCCTATCCCTTAGCTCAGCTAACTCTCTCTTAATCTTAGCTAATCTTCTCTTCATGTGCTTATAGTACGTATCTATAGCATATGCTCCAGGACCTAAGAAGCCTGGCAATTCACCTAATTTAGCCCTCCTAATCCACTCCTTTATTAGAGGTAGTTGGTGAGTTATCCTAGCCATCTCAATCTGTAGTTTAGCTTCCTTAGAACCTGCGTGGAGAGCAAATATTTGTAGTATAAGCTCTATCTTATCAAGTACCTCAATCCCTAACTCCCTCATTAGATTAACCTTATGTCTAGGCTTTAGTTCATCATAGATTATTAGCTTGGTGCTAACCCCATTGCCTAATTCACTCTTAATCCTCTCGATCAAGGGCTTCGTTAAGTAGAACTTTGTGTTGGGTTTAAACCACCTACTAATCTTGATTACCTTAAGGTTTGTGGGGTATAGACACCTAGCTAATGATACAGCTTCGCCTAGGTTATCGCCCTTGGTAACTAATATTAAGTTTTGATGCGTTATCTCGCTAATGCTTCTTACCCTCCCTCCTTCTAATGGTTACTATATCGCCTAGTGTCAACTCCTTAACACTACTTATAGGTTTAGTGCTAGTTGTGTATGTACTTATCTCCTCAACTACAGGCTCTAAGAGCTTAATACCTAATACCTTCTCAAGTCTTTGAGCTAAGTCTATGGATGGTACTAATCTACCTGCTTCTATCCTCTTAATAACGTTCTCACCCTCTCTTACAGCTTCAGCAAGCATTCGTTGAGTCCATCCTAACTTTTCTCTAGCCTTCCTAACCCTCTCAGCGAAGTCAGGTACTACCTCATATTCATCTAGGATCCTCCTCTTAGGTTGCTGTTTAGGTTCTACTACCCTTCTAGCCCTTGCAGGTACTACCTCTCTTAACTCCGTAGCCAAAACTCTCTTAGATACCTTAGTGTAACATTCAGGACACAGGGTTAGTCTAGCACCTTCTAAGTACACTATCTTAGCTCTCCTCCTCTCGATGGGCTTACCACACATCTCACAGTAGACGATACCCGATGGCAAACCTTTTTACCTATGAACCTATAGAGGTTCAGACTATATAGGCTTTCCTAAAGATATAGTACATAGGTGTAGAGGTGATAAGTACGTCGGAGATAGACTTCAGTAATGAAAGGAAAAGATATGAAAGCTTAGGTGATTACATTAGGTACTTAGAAATGAGGATCCAGGAACTAGAAGCAGAGGTTTCTTACCTTAGGAAGGAGTTAGATTATTATAAACAGGAAATAGATAAACTACTTTCACCACCATTAATTGAAGGTATAGTTCTTGAAGTACTTGATGATGGTAGGGCCATAGTTAAGAGTTCAACAGGACCTAATCTGATAGTTAATGTAAGCAGTAGAGTGGATTTAACCAAGCTAAGACCGGGAGCTCACGTAGCCTTAAATCAGAGAGGTTCAACTATAGTTGAAATATTACCTACTAGGGAGGATCCCTATGTAAGGGCTATGGAGGTCATCGAAAGA
>CAZUAD010000095.1:0-4653 GCA_964618155.1 uncultured Desulfurococcaceae archaeon | reverse complement strand
CAGTACTGCCATTAGCGTACTCCTTAGTGTCTAACCTATAGGTTACGTACCCGATGGTTACATCGTCAAATAGTGTTTGTTTCAATACCCAGTTGACATATATCTTTAAGTTATCTAGGTTGATATCACCGTTATATATGGTTATTGGATAGGCAACCCCTGAAACCCACGCGTAATTACTTGGGGACACTATACTTACGTACGGATGTACGTTAGATACTTTATACACGTACCTAGTCTCATTGAGGTTTCCTGCACAACCTATGGTTGTAACTTAATTTCATGGAAGCCATCATCAACAGTCATGGTGTTTCAGGCATAAGTGCCATTAGTTCCAAACACTACACCTTTGACTTTATCGTCAACCATAGAACCATTCATGTCATAATCTATAACTACGAAACCTAAGCTATAACCTGCACCAAGACCGAAAGCCATGTTATTAGTTATGTTTAAGTAATTAACTCTCTGAACCATTACCGCCTGGTAAAGCCTATTCATGTATGTAGTAATCATGTTCAATAAGGAATTTATAACGGTTACGTTAGCATCTTCATTATTTACCCAAATAGCACTACCATCCCTTGCTATTAAGGTAGAGCCCTTAAACGTTACCTCAGTATCATAACCGGCTATATAGAGTATTGTGAAGTATGTAGTGGTTGCTGGTGCTGTTGCCGCTATATCCATGTATGTGTTTTCAGCTATGAATCTACCATTAATGTAAATTAACGACTTAGCTAACTGCTTAGTTACTTTGGCAGTATCATATAGGTACGTATTAGATAGTGATGGTTCATTATCATAGTATGACCGTATTATGTGGTTAGTGTAGAAAATCTCTATAGATACGTTCCTAGTTATTAATGTGGATTCACCTAAGGAGTATACATTATTGGCTTATACGTATATGCCTATGTTAGTACATGTCCTCACGATTGAGTTCTTTAGGCTTACCGTAGAGCCTGGACCTATGTATACGGTGTATTTCTCGTGATCTGAGGTCTAACATCTATATGAGAGTACTCAACAGTTATTTTCACATCCCTTAACGCAAGTATAGGTGTTGCTACTTCTGCCGAGCTTGTGAGGTTTACGGTTAAGTTGCTACCGATTATGTTAAGACCCGAGCTCACGGCTATTACTAGTTGTAAAGCAGTATTATACATGTCTAGCCCATTTATCGTGGTATTACTTAAAGCATTGGCGTGTATGACTTGGTAGGCATTGGTTATTGTTAAGGGAGGCGTTGAGTCTTTAATATATATTAAGGGCTCGCCCTCACTATTAACTACATTGTCTATTACTAAGTTACTAAAGTTAAACTTAGGATCTATGATTATAGATATACCCCTATCTAGAATATTATCCTTCACGTCAGTCCAGTCATTTCCACCAGTGATCGGTGAGTATAGGTAAAGTGATGATGTACTTCCATAGATCTCAGAGTTCTTGATTGTTAAGTTCGTATTCATATAGTCATTATAAAATAAATTACTGGGGTGGTGGCTGATTCAGGAACAATTACCTTAAGTATTCACTATTGTGAGGTTGTTTAACTTTATGTATATATAGTAGCCTCCTGCTGAGCTATAGGTCGTTCTTAAGTATGAGTTTCTAATTGTTAAGTAGCCTTTATCAGTAGTGTAAGCTGGAGAATCCTAGAGTAGCCTAGTGAAGGCACCTGTAGCATTTAATACATCTAGATAAGCCGTTGTGTTACTACCGTAATAAGTCATATAGAGTATTGATTTAGCCGTAACACCCGACTTAGTTGGTACGGTTGTTTCCTTACGTAAAGAGATCCTTCATCCCCCAAATAGAATAGGTCATAGTTACTGTAGGTGATCGTTATTGATGTATTGATTATTCTGGCATAACCTCCATAGATTTTTATTGATTACGTATTTACTGTTGAGTTAATCACCTTTAATAAGCCTATATGTGTTCCATTGCCCTTCACGTAAAGTCCTTCCTCAAAGCTTGGTTCTGCTCCGTATATCGTACTATTCTCTATGTATGCTATGCCCCCTTCCTCTACGTATAGTATGTATGTATATGATGTAGCCGTACCTATAATACTGTTCTCCACAGCACGTAGTGCGTTCCCAGGCCTTACGTATATGTTGTACTGCCCATTACTACTTAAGTCCATGGGTACTGTAGTATTTATTAGCGTTAGGTTACCTCCAATCTCAATAATTATGTTGCCAGAGACCGTATAAACATAATCCTCCCATACTTTAGGCTCTGTAACGATTATGACATCCCCCGGGCCTTAGCGATAAAGCTACCTAGGTCTATAGGTATGATGGGCAGTACTAACTGACCAATAAGTAAGGCCATTAATATTATGAGGCTTAAAGTACCTAACATACTCTTATCTAAGGACACTCAATACGCCTACAAGCCTAAGGAAACCTTAAACTATATTTAAGTATCGGGTTTAACAATATTAACCTAAACTCACATATTTTTGTCGATAATCTTACCTTTATTAGATACTATCTTGATCGGCACCACAGTTTTTCTTGAGTGCGTATTTAGGAATGAGCTTATTTGACTATTTCCAAATATATCGGTTATTTCATATCAACATTATTCTACTAGGCTTTCTAGAAATGAATACAGTACTATGCACCAATCATTAGCTTAGATAAAGTTGTTAAGGTTAAAAATCAGTATACAAGTATAGAATGCGGGATCCCCTCAGTGTGTGATGCTTTAGCCCGTTATCATGCCCTCCTTTACCTAGTATTTACTAAGGGGGAGTTCGAATTAGGGAAAGCATTAGCGTTCATAGTTAATGATAAGCCTTTAACAAAGCATTTTGAGAAGGTCTTCGGTATCAAAAAGTGTAATGAGATTAAGGAAAGGACATACTGCTTCCTAGATAAGTATGCTGATGAACTTAAATCCTATATAGGTCGAGAATCATTTCTAATACAGTTTGAAAGAGAATATTTCATGGATATTTTATACTGTCTAGAGGATATTATTAGGTTCAAACCTCTTTCTGAAAATGGTGAATTAAGATACGTAGATCTTTGGATAGATCTTGAAGATTTTATAGATCTCCTAGATAAAATAGCTTATGGTTACGGTATTGTAAAGACTGCAGGCTTATGCGATGTTCTGGTGAAGGTATTAAGAGATCGTGATAAAAAGTTATTAAATCAGTTATCAAGGTTAGGATTAACTATATACTTACCTAAAGATCATGAATACTTAGATAAAAGTCTTCAGAGTGAGGATCATTTCATCATCCCTTGCATATCCTTACAGCCATTCATATTAATGCACATTAAAAACATAATTAGTAGTCCAATTATTGAGTTTCATAAAGATTTACAAAAATTCATATGTGAACTTGGCAGGGTTTTGGGTTATAAGGTAGAGACTGAGGCACAGATAGAGTCTTTTAAATTAGATGTAGTTTGGATGAAAGATAATAAGATTGCTAAGGCTTTTGAAGTTCAATTACGAGTCACTAAACCTGAAATGTTTAAAGTATTACAAAGACTTAGGAAAGCCCATGAGAAAGGGGCCGAGATATTTATAATCGTACCGAATGAGGAAGCATTAAGTAACGCTAAAAGCTTTATAAGAAGTGAAGCACGAGATTTAGAAAACGTTTTAAACATAATTACGGCTAGGGGCATTAAAGAACTTTACAAAATAGTGAAAAAAGAGCCTAAATTAGTGAGTATTTTAAGAGGGTAGACTAGCTTAAAGGCCAAACACTGAATCAGGAACTAACAGCTTTTTGTCTTAGGATTCACGTCTATAAGTACTAGGAATGTGACCAAATATTTAGGCAACTAGTGATTAATGTAAGTACAATATCCGTTCTTAATATCTCCTTGATGATATGGGACATCATAAAATTCGGCTTAATCCTCTATCCATTTATCTCTTAAGAGGTCCATTAGGAGTAGTGCATTGCTTTCTTTATGCTCTATACATTTCTTCCACTCCATTATGAGTCCCATGTATTCCTTAACGTTAACTATTCTCTTGTCTAGTTCCTCCATAGACTTAAGATCATCATATTCTTGAATCGTTACCCACCATGGCTTACCGCCAATGAAGACACGTAGGAGTCTTAAGGTCTTTAACTCCTTAAACCTCTCTCTATTTCTTCTTACGTAATCTAAGACCTTAGAACTAATCTCTAAGCACTTACCCTCCATGCCTTCTTTAGGTATCCATAACTCAATTAAGTATATAGCCATGTAGAACACCTACATTGAGATATATTAAGAACTCCTTTATATACTTGAGTTTAAGCCAATTCACTGTCTGTATCGCTCTGTAACTCATGTATTAAATCTCTCAACTCACTGACTACGGGCTGTATGTTCTCTACTTCAGCGCCATTACTTACCTCCATGTACTGATTTATTAATGTGTTCAGTGCCTCCCTTAACTCCTTGGTATCGCTTAATGCGTTCTTAAGGAAGTTGAATGTCTTGTCCGGGTTCTCATTAAGTTTATTGAGCCATGTATGTAGTAGTACCTCTAACTCACTTACTGCTGCGTAGGTATTGTAGTCTATTTTAGATGCGTAGCGTTCAGCCATACTTAAGTAGTTAGTAGCGTGATGTAGGTGGGCACCTACATAAACACGTAACTCACCAGTATCGCTAGAAT
>CAZUAD010000094.1:0-4906 GCA_964618155.1 uncultured Desulfurococcaceae archaeon | reverse complement strand
ATAAGATTGAAGAGACAGCAGACATTCTAAGTAGGGTGGGGACCTATATCAGGTACCTCTCGATTAGTAGATAAGTTGTCGAAATGTGGGAAGGGTAATGCGTATCTCTTAGGTTCTAAGGTAGTAATATTCGACATAGAATTCGCTAAATGCCTATTCTCTGAGGGATTCTTCGGTAAGCCTGTAGGTGTAAAGAAACCAAAAACAACCGATATAAACCTACCCATAGAGCTATCACTCATAGAGGCTCTTTACTTATGTGAGCTAGGTATCCTGAAAGTATTTGAAGGTGATAAGGAGGTAAGCTTTAATGAGCTCTATGAAAGAGCTAAGGAGCTAATCCCATCATTCGAGAGAATTTACCCAACATATAAGGAGCTTAGGGAGAGAGGGTTTATCGTTAGATCAGCTTTAAAGTATGGAGCAGACTTCGCTCTCTATAGATTAAGACCTGGTCTAGAGCATGCACCCTACCTTGTTAAGGTACTTGACTATAATGAGAAACTTGATCCAGGAGACTTAATAGGTTGGGGTAGGCTATCACATAGCGTTAGGAAGGACTTACTCTTAGCCATAGTTGGCCCCGATGGTAATAGAAAATACATAATGCTTAAATGGCTTAAACCCTAAAATAACACGGTAAAACCCCCATACCGGTGGTCTACTTGAGAAATCAACCATCAGGGAAAGGTCGTGTAAGGGATAGGAGACCATTCAGAGGCGGCGTGCACAGACCTCCTAGAGGTATTGTAACACCTCAACTAAAGCCTATGCCGCTAGGTGATAAATGTAATCCCTTATGCCCATTCTTTAAGTGCTCGAAGAATGCTTTGGTAATAGTCAACAAGGTCGTAAGAGGGCATGTCCAGAAGTCTGCTATGTGTAGATGGATAGGAGACCAGTGTTTAGGGGCTTCATGCCAGTTCGCTTACTGTGAACGTAGGGCTCTACTACCTGATGGAAGATGTGCATTTGCTGTTAAGTTTAAGGAGAGCGGTGATGAGTTCCTTAAGGAGGTTGAGAAGGAATCACTTAGTGAGGAAGTTATGGATCTTCTTGAGAAAAGAGTTGGTCGCAGAGAGTCCCTCCTTGAGTAGCCCCATAGCCCTTCCATCTTCTATAAATGTTATGCTTCACACCAAGTACGTCAAGTACTTTACCGATCACGAAATCCACTAAGTCAAGTATCTTTGATGGTGCGTGGTAAAAGGCGGGTGAAGCTGGTAGTATAGTTGCTCCAGCAATTGATGCTTTAAGTGCGTTTAGTAAGTCAATAGTACTAAGAGGTGTTTCACGAAGTACTAAGATCACAGACCTCCTTAATCTTAACGCATTTACGGCAACCCTACTAATCAGTGTTTCAGGTCTAGAGTTAGCTATGTCTGATAAGGTCTTTAATGAGCAAGGTATCACCACAACCGCATCAATCAAGAATGAAGAAGACGCTAATGGGGAGGTTAAATCATCGTCAAGGTATAGGGCATTAGCTCTACTCTTAATGAATTCACTAAGCACGTCTTCCTTTAAGCACTCACTTTCTGACACCTTAATAAAATTCCTTGACATAACCACATGAAGCTCGAGGTCCTTAATCACGTTTCTAACAATATCTATGAACCTTAACCCATATATGGCGCCACTAGCACCGCTTAATCCCACTACTAACCTCAATATCGAACCCTCGATATAATAACTTAAATTTCTTAAAACGTAGATTATACTGCGTGATGAGGCTCGAAAGGTATGATTGGTGATTAACCCACGCAGGACTGACTTACTTAAGCTCTACTTCCTCTCCTGGCTTTAAGATTATGACCCTAACCTCAGGGACAAGATCTTCAACATACTTCTTGAAATCTTCAGGTCTACCTTTAATTACTGGGAATGTGTTGTAGTGCATTGGTATGACATATTTAGGTCTTATTAGCTCGGTAGCTTTAGCCGCTTCTTTAGGTCCCATAGTATAGTGACCGCCTATGGGTAGTAAGGCTATGATTGGTTTATAGAGTTCACCTATTAGCTTCATGTCATAGGTAAGCCCTGTATCTCCCGCATGATAGACATATAGACCTTCTTTACCGAAGACCGCACCTGTAGGACTTCCCCTAGTACTTGAATGTAGTGCAGGTGTTAATATTACGTAATAGCCATCACCTAAGTCTATGGGACCCCCTATATTGCCATCGATTACTCTTGATTGATCACCTATCTGTTCAGCAACGTAGTTAGCTATTTCGAATATTGCTACAAGCTTTACCTTCTTGTTTAACCTCATTATATCTATAGTATCTCCTAAATGATCTCCGTGATCGTGAGTAACTATTATGTAGTCAACATCCTTCACAACTTCCTCAATACTCTTTACAGGTGATAGTGGATTCCTTATCCATGGATCTACTAGGAAGGTTTTACCCTCAATAACCACCTTAAAGGCTGCATGACCGAACCACTTAACTTTGACCATTAACTCACCCAGTAAATATTAATCGGGGAAAATTAAGGATTACTAACCTAGTTCTTAGGAGAATGAAGTTATAACGTATTGAGTTAGGTAAGCAATAATAGGTACTTAGCTAACCTCATTACTCGTGGGTGGTTACTTGGAGGAGGAATACGTTACGTACTATGTCAAAGCTGGTGAAATAGCTTTTAGGGTTAAGGATTACGTTAGGAGGTATGTAAAGCCCGGTATGAAGTTAGTCGATATAGCTAACAGCGTTGAGAGCCTAATTAGGGATTTAGGTGGTGAGCCTGCATTCCCATTAAATATCTCAATAAATCATGTAGCAGCGCATAGGACCGCATTAGCTGACGACCCTGAGGTAATACCTGAAGATTCAGTAGTTAAGGTTGATATTGGTGTACATGCTAATGGCTATATAGCTGATACAGCAATTACATTAGTGTTCAACGATAAATACTTAGAGATGGCTGAGGTTAATAAGGAGGCTCTTTATAGAGCATTAAGGAGTTTAAAGCCAGGTATGAGATTCTCCGACTTAGGAGGTATTATTGAAGGTATTGTTAGGAGGAGAAGGTTTAAGGTGATAAAGAACTTAACAGGTCATAGCTTAGGTAGATACTTAATACATGCTGGTGAGGTTGTCCCTAACTATCGAGATCCTTTAGCATTGGGTAGATTTAGGGTTGGTAGAGCATACGCTATTGAGCCCTTCGTAACTAATGGTAAGGGGTATGTTAGAGAGGTAAGAACGGAGATTCAGATCTACGCCTTAAAATTACATGATATTAACGCTAAGGAGTTAAGTAATGATGAAGCACTCCTAATTAGCTACATTAAGGAGAGGTTTAGAACTTTACCCTTCTGTGAGAGATGGTTAGTTAGCGTTATCAGTGATTTAGGGAGGTTAAGGAGGCTACTTGAAAGCTTAAGTAGTAAGGGGTTCTTATTTAAGTACCCAGTCTTAGTTGAAGCTGGTAAGGGGTTTGTAACGCAGTTTGAGGAGACCGTACTATTAACTACTGAGGGTGTCTTGGTTACTACGAATCCAGAGATAAAACCATAAATGCCCAAACACCCACATAAATGAGGTCGGTAGCGGGGAGTGTTGTGAGTAACGGTAGTGATTGGGCTTCAATACTGCTAGTGGCGATAATCCTAACCTCATTCCTACTCAACTTTACCGACATACCTCAGAAGATGCAGTTATGGAGGTGGGCTTCATTCATTAGGAAGAGGCTATACATACTTGAGAGGTTAGAGGGCGATAGTAGGGAGAGGGCTGCACGATACCTTTCAAAACTTAAGATTAAGGAGCCTGAGAGGATTATAGATAACTTCGCTAACAACTACTTCATAATAAACCCTGTTAATATAGAGCCTACAGACATCATTAAGAGGTTAAAACACCTACTAAGGACCAGGGATAAGGCAGTTAAGGATTACGTAAATGCAGTACTTAAGGATGTGGACGACTCTATAAAGAGAAATACTGAGGTAGTTCTTGAAGTAGTCTCCGCCATATCACACATTAATAAAGTGGTTAAGCACTACTTCCAATTAGGTCTTAAGTTTAATAACTGGATATTGGTAATGCAGTTAGCTCTTGAAATGCCCCTAATACTTAAAATTATGCAGGCCTACCACGACTCATTAGAGGCATTTACCAAGGGCTTACCCATAGGTGATGGTGCTGGACCATTAGTTGCTAGGAAGCTCTTAGGCGCTAATGGAAGTCCTGAGGAGGTTGTTGAAGATACTGAGGTCTATAAGACCGAGTATAAGGGTAGGAATGTCTACGTCATTAAGGCTAAGGGACCTGGAGCAACTGTTGGGTGGCCTGGTGATGCTGTTGAGAAGGTTATTGAGAGGTTGAAGGGTAAGGTATCTAGGATAATAACAGTTGATGCTGCACTAAAGCTTGAGAGTGAAAAGACTGGTGAGGTTTCATACGGTGTTGGTGCCGCCATAGGTGATCCAGGACCTGAGAAGATAGCTATTGAGAGAGTTGCTACTAAGTACTCAATACCTCTTGAGGCAATCGTTATCAAGATGTCTGACGTTGAAGCAATAAACGTTATGTCTAAGGAGGTCTATGAGGGTGTTAAGAAGGCCGTAGGGCTCGTTAAGAAGATTATTGAGGATAAGGTACCCATAGGCTCTAACGTCATAGTGGTAGGTATAGGGAATACCGTAGGCATTAAGTAGGGTGGCTAGCATGCCTCAAACACCCATAGACTTCATAGGTACAGCAGCAGTAGCTGTCTTAGCACTACTCATAGCCTTAACTCTGATATACGCATTAACGACGTTCCTCTCAACAAAAAAGAAGGAGGAACAACCTAAGCCTAAGATAGTCACCAGGATTGAATGTGAGAGAGGAGACTATGAACAGGTAAGGGATTACGTCGATGGAGACTACGTAGGTAAGGTAGTAGGTAAGTG
>CAZUAD010000093.1:0-4914 GCA_964618155.1 uncultured Desulfurococcaceae archaeon | reverse complement strand
GTCAATAATTGACTGGAATACCTCCAGATACTTGAATCTACATAATAGAATTGAAAGCTTTATTCCCATAACGATTTTTACTCGATTTTTACTCCCAATTATCTTGGGTTTAACGGTGGTTAACTCTTTGATTTACGATGATGACTTAGTTATTGGTTGGTTCGGTCTCTCATGCTCTCACAACGTTTCATGTAGGTTCCTAGCTAATGCCCTTAGTGGTTTAGGTGTCGTTAGGTACGCAACATCGTCTAATGGTGCTGTTAGGGTTGTCGTGGTCTTTAATTACGGTAGGTTGGGTGATGTTATTGACGTATTATTAAATAGGTTATTTGGCATATGCTCTGTAGATTTATGTGAACTACTTAACGTTAGAGATCTTAAGCGGTATAGAGTTATTGAGGAAGGCATATATACAGGGTTAAAAAATATTGGTACGTTAAACATGGATTTAGGGACAGTAACACTTATGGGTAAAGTCTCAAAGGCCTCAGACTTAAACGTATTGATACGCATAATGTTAAATAAGGAGGTCTTGATTAAGATAGTTAAAGATATCTATGGTTATGATCCATCAAAACTCCTTGAAGGTGTTAAGCTAAGGGGTTTTAGGTTCTTAATGAATTTTAAGAACAGCATGTTTAAATTTACGGTACGATGTAAGGATACTAAGGAATGTAGAGAAACCCTAAGGTATGTTAACTTAGTTAACTGTGTTGATTGCAGTAACCCTATATGTGGTAATTATTTTGAGATTAAGGTTGAGAAAAAGACTTAATTTACTATCGACCCCTAAGCAACTTCACATACTCATCAATACTTAGCTTAATTCCTTTCTCTTTAGGATTTATCAGTATGTCTATACATTCATTACTCTTATTAGTGCCTGAACATACTGATCTATAGTCTACGTAAGTTACTTGAGAGCCTTGCTTATCTAGCTTAGCGTGCCCAAACCCTATGCTCTTCATACCGCCTATAGATATACCTACCTTATCAATATACTCAATAAGTGCTGCCAATATGAGTGCTTCACTAGACTTAGGCACCACATTATTCACTATCATCTCCACGTTGATGCTGTCTATGTAGATTTTCTCAATACTAAAGAGCCTACCCGGCATTTGGGTACTGCTCCTCCTATCAATACTTACCCTAGTATATGGGTGTACCTTAAAGCCCTTAATAAGTACGTCCTTAATAATTACCTTAGACCTAAGCCCTGGAGCACCCCATAACCTACATATAGGGCATAACATTGCTAACATAGGTTCTAACTTCTTTAAGATCTCATCGCTGGCTTCGTTCTTAGTCACTTTTTCAATTATATAATCCACCTCCTCATCAGGTATAAACTCCTTTAATAGTCCCTCATTACCCTTCCTGGCTATTGAGTTAACTATGTTGGGTATGTTTAGGTGCCTAATGATATCACCTTCGGGCTCTACATGAACTTTTACTAGCTGATCCTCAGGTTGCGGGAACATATTTGGTGATGACTTAGCTAACCACTCACTTATTTTTCTTAAAACACCTCTTACTGACTGCTCAGGTATGTATAAGTATTCAGTACCGCTTAAGGACCTAATCTTAAGTGAAGGTGAGTAAAACTCCCTACCACCAACACCTACATGGATAGGCCCTTCAAGAACCAGCTTAAAAGTTATGAACGCCCTATTAATGAGTTCCCCATACTCATCCTTTTTATCCTCAATTAATTTAGGTATGTCTATGTTAGACATATATCTCACCCTAAGAGGCATATATGTCTTTTCTCAATGGGAGTAATGTATTGAATCCATTACCTATATCCGATATACCTAGGAACGTGGTTGAAAGTAAGGTACTCACTAGGTCTATGCCTTTAGGTGCATATATCTTAGTGATAATTAAGGAACCTTGAGGTAAGCCCTTAACCGTCAACTTAGGTGTGTTAGTATATATTGACCAACCCCTATAGGTACCCACACCATACTTAGATACTAATATGGCTAGGACATCAGCCTTTAGACCTAGGCCTAGCCTGTCGGTAATTACATCACCGCGTTTTAAGGGTCTTGGTAGCGGATCTAAGATGAATGTAGGTGATAGAACCTCAAACGCCACTAAATCACCGTCTCGAACCTCATTAAGCCCTAACCCCTTACCTAAACCCATAAGTTCTTCAAGAGTACATTCCTTAATCCCTAACCTAGTTAGTCCTAACCCCCTACTAGTAGCCCTACCAATCCTAACATTGACCCTACCTGAGCTTTCGAGATCCTTGAGTAATTTATAAGTTTCTGAGTCCTTAACACATGAGATGAACGTTATGAATTTAGTTCCACGCTCTATGTATTCATAAGCATATAGCTTGCCTGGCTCAACACCACCCCAATCCTTAACGGCTATGCTAACATACGTTTTAGGCCTAACCATATTTAGGCTACCGGCATCACGCCATAAACCGCCTACCTTGACTATTACGTTACCACTAAAGTCACTGAGTTCTGATGGGTGAATACCTAGTGAGTCAGCTATAGCACTTACCTCATCACGTATTAACTCCTTTAACCTACCACCTACTATCTCACTAATCGACTTACCTACGTTGATACACTTAACTAAGCCTCTATCTTTACATACCTTGGGCTTAAGGCATAATGCATGGGCAATACCTACATTCCTGAAGTACTCGTAAGTACCTTCATTAGGTATAGCCAGTGCAGGTAATGTATTTATTAAATCATTACTGCTTAATTCAAAAGCATCCTTAGAACTTATGAAGCCCTCATTAATTAGCGACGTAAATATAGCTCCCTGAACCGTAGAGCCAGGCAGGTAATGCTTTAATGAAGTATATATGAAGCCTCTAAACCCCTCGGATTTAGTGACTATTAGTGGAGTTAATGTTTTTAGAGTAACCTTAAATACTGCTAGAGACACATTATCACCTTATTAAGATCTTATTGAGTATGGAGCTTATGTGCGGGTCTTTGCTTATGAAATCATACATAGGTTTAATACCTATGATAGCGACGTCGATAATGCTCTTCCTACCTACGTACCTATACTTAAGGTCATTAAGTGCGAATAGTAGGAGCTTAATACAGTTAGTAAGTCCTTGATTAACTCTAAGAACCTCCCTTAGCAACCTCTCATTCACCATTATCTCACCATACATTAAGGTCTCAGGAACAACCCTCTCCTCAGAATATAAGGCCTCCTTACTAACGGTTAAGCTAGCATCATCTATCCTGGTATGTGTTATCGTGGTCACGTCTGGTTTCTTAAGGCCTGAGCCCTCAATGAGTATATGGTATCCCTGCTCAAATGCTTTCTTAGCTATATCCATGCTCTCTATAGGTACTAAGTCAGTTAGCGTTATTGGCGTATAGCACCAACCTTCACTTCCAAATAACCTATTTACGTAGTTGGTATCGCTGATTACCCCTACCCTGTTAAGTAACTTAGATATCTGATTAGCTGCCTTCCTTAAAACACCCTTCATAGCTGTGGAAGGTATGCATGGTACTTCTTTATCCCCTACGAGGCATTTTGATGTTAATACATCAGCCTCAAAACCCCTCTTACCAATACCCCATAACCCAGGTATTAATAACTTAACTACGTAACCTATCCTCATACTATACCACCCATTAAGGTTTTTGAAAGTATGAATAGGTCAAATAATGGCGGTAATGTACCTGCATTCACGTAAGTCTTACATAACTTCTCAAGAACCTCAATCCTCTTAGGCTCAACACCCTCAACCTCCTTAAGCCTCATAAACTCCCTAGTTAGGTAAGTATGCGTCACTAACATCATGTCTCGATAATCAGCCATGGCCAGCTTATTAATAACGTTACTAACATCCATAACCACCCTTCTTAAATTCTTAAGGAACTCACACTTCTCAATATCCCCATCACATACCATATTTAGTGAGAACTTAAGGAGCCCCTCAAGGTAATTAATTGCTTTAGATTTATTGCCAACAACTACGTCACTCAAATCATTGAATATCCCTTGATATGCGCCCCTTAACTTAGGTACTATGTTGGGGGTGGTTAAGAGGTAAGGCTGTAGTGAAAGTTTCTTGTTCCCATACGTCCTTAGCATGTAATCCGCATCTGATTCAAATAGTTGCTGCTCACTATGTAGGAATGATATTGACGCAATGACGCTCCCTAGTATGTCGGGGTTACTGAGCCTTAATGTCCTAGGCACTGACTTAGACTTATTTAGTAGGAAGTTTGATGTATTTAGTAATGCCCATATGTTGTGCTTAGGTTTACCTACCGCTATACCTATCGATAGCTGTGTAACCCCACCAACCATCCACCAGAACCAGTATGCTACATAGAGTGCTACAGGTATTGCTATGTAGCTCGGCCATATAGCTAGTATGTCATCACCGCCAGCATACATGAGACCCGTGAATACCCTCTTTAACGCCTCATCACATTTAGCTAACTCGGTAAACAGCTTGAATAGACCTAACTTAAGACCGAAATCAACCCTTAAACTACGCTCCATAGCATCCGTGAGCGATAGTGAAGTACCCATAAACCTACCTATAGCGTTGCCATCAGCCTTAACAATAGCAACCTCACCACCACGCTCCCTCCATTCCCTATGACCGGAGAACCACTCAATAAGCCTCTCCATGAGTTCATGGAGGTCACTTAGTTCTCTATTCACATCATAACCTAGCCCACGTAATCTCTCAAGTCTAAACTTCATGTACAGCTCATTACCTACATCCCAAAGCTTCCTACACTCCTAACATATTCTGCTATACCTAGCACTATAGATTCAGCAAGCGCCCATTCATGCATTACCTTCCCCATCACGTAGTTCTGAATTCACAAGAAAAGCTCTACGCTCACTTAGTATGACAATAACCATTTATTTTGCATATAAAATTGAAGGATG
>CAZUAD010000092.1:799-4939 GCA_964618155.1 uncultured Desulfurococcaceae archaeon | reverse complement strand
TCGTGGGGGGTTTCTTGGGCTCCCTTAAAACACTATGTAGAGGAGGTATTTAAGGATTCTTAATTTGACGTGCTCTTTTCAATTCCTAACTAGATCACGGTTTACCTGCCATCGGAACATTCTTCATTCATTGTCTTGGTTTCCTTAATACTGTTCTGATGGTGTCTGAAGGAATTCTTTAATCACTTAATTAAATTTTGTATTATTTGGTACATAACCATGAACCATCCGAATCTTCAAGGTGAGGCTCCATCAGAGACCTCAATTTGTATAGTGGAAAATTCGGATGGCTCACGAACCATCGCAAGAGGTAACAATAAATATACACCTCTACATGGTCATGTATTGTTTTGAGGCATGTTCCGACGGTGGCAAAACATGAGGTATTACCTCCTTAGAGGTTTTTGTATTATTTTTATGTTAGTGGTTATTAGTTTTGTTGTGTTGGTGTTTTTGGTGTTTGTGTGGTTAGTTTTATGGGCTTCATTCGTAGTCTTACTGACATGCTTAGTAGCGTTAGGGTTGGTTTTGAGGACCTACTCGTACCTCGTAGTGATAGATCCCTTCAGGAGTACGTTGAGGTTTCAGGGGTGTCTCGCCCATTAGGTGGTGAGGTTATTGGTTATGCTGACGTAGCTAGTAGTGGTGCTTTATCCATAACCTACATAGACTCAAGCTCTAGGTCCATAGGCTTCAACATAGCTAGAATTACTATGGTAGCACTAGCAGTAAGTACTGGTGGCGTTGTTGAGCTAATACCGTCGATAACCAACATACCTGAGGATGCACCACCATTCATAGGTGTTAAGTCGGTTGAGGGGCTACTAAGACGTATTGAAGGCCTTAAGTATATAGCGGTAAGGAACATACTGGGTAACTACTATACATTAGAGTATAAGGATGATAACATAGGTGATGAGCTAAGACTAACCATAGAAGACTACGGACTTAGGATAGCATCAAGTAAGCGAGTAGATGCTGTAGTAGTTGACGGCCCAGTATACCACACACCACAGGTAATGTTCACACGGTATAGTAGTCTATACGCTAAGGTATTCGAGAAACTACTTGAGGAGAGGATTAAGCTATTGGAATCAATAGGTAGGCCCGTCATAGGCTTCGTTAAGAGGGCTGATTACAGTAGGAAGTTAGTGAGGTGTGATGTCATTAGAGACCTAATTAGGAAGGAGTTAGGTAGGGAGCTACCTGAGGATGTAACCGATCCACTAGTTGTTGAGCTAATACTTGAACGCATAGTGAGGCCACAATACATGAAGCCAGTACTGATAGGACCCCTAATACTGAGCTACCATACGGACCGTAGAGACCTAGCAGACCTACTTAAGGAGAAGGTTTACTGGTACCTAGGGAGGAAGACACCAGCTGGGTATCAAGTAGCTAGGATAGAGGTGTTGAAGAGCCATTGGGATATGTACAGGGAGGATGTCATGGAGGTCATCAAGCACTTAGTAAGTGAGTTAAGTATGAGGGGTGTACCATTAGGTATTGAGGTAGTTGATAGGTACTCAAGAAAGCTTACAGCACTAACCTACGTAATACTCTACCAAAACCTATCAAGAATACTTAGCCTAGCATACGACGAGTACATGAAGGTAGGCGAGGTATATAATGAGCTAGGTGTTGCACCTTGAGCTACGAGGTAGATGCAAACACCCTTAGGAAGCTCATGAAGGAGGCTGTAGATGTAGCTAGGAGGTTATCGGTTAATGAGTCAATAGTGGGTTACGTAGCTAGGATAAAGCCCGTAAGTATTGAGAGGGGTGGGAGTGAGGTATCTATAAGCATAGAGTTCCACGACTACCTAAGGTTAAGTAGCGATGATATGTACCCAGTAGGTATTGGGTCAATGCTATGCATAGTAAACCCCATAGCTAAGACGGTAACCCTAGGCGTTATTAAGAAGTTAATGAGGGAGGACCTAGCATCACTAATGAACATACCAGTACCAACACCACCTACAGACCCCTCAACACTTCAAACACCACTCATACTCAACATTGAGCTAATAGCTGAAGCAAGCATTACGGGTGAGGAGCTAAGCAACCTAAGACCGCCAGTAACGGCGATAGAGCCTGGATCACCCGTCATCATACCGAAGCCTGACGTGGTTAAGGAGATGCTTAGAATACCTAAGGAGGGGGTAGTTATAGGACACCTAATCAGCGGTTCTCAGGTTAGGTATGATATAGACGTTAGACTACCACTCGATACCCTCTACCATCACGTACTAGTAATAGGTACTACAGGTAGTGGTAAGACAGCCCTACTAAAGAACATAGCGGTAGCGATAGCACATGAGTACCGTAAGGAAAACCCGCTAGTAATAGCTTTTGACCTACAAGGAGACTACCTAACACTTACACTACCTAGGAAGGATCTTGAGGATAGGTTAAGGGTCTATAAGCAATTAAATGAATTATCGATCATAATCCCCATGACGAGAAGCATCGTTAAAAGCTTAGGTAGTGTAGGCAGTGTCGATGAATTGGTTAAGAAGCTCGTCGACCTGTACGTAAGGTTGAGTTATAGAGGTCTTAATGCTGAAGTAGTTAATGTGAATCTTAGCAGTGAGGGTATGGTGGGATCTATAGACGTTATGCTAGAGGATGCGGAAGGTAATATGTTTAAGCTTATGTTAATACCTTGGGCATTAGTGTATAGCAGGGTTAGGAGTGAGGTTCAGGATCTAATACCGATATTTACTGAACAGGCTAAGCTCTTCCTACCTAGGCTACTAAGTGAGGTACATGAGGGTTTAGGTGTTGAGGAATACCTAGATACCGTACTAGAGAGTAGCTCCTACGTACAGAGTGAAGGTGAGAGGTTGAGAATTCATAGATCAACGATAGATAACATAATTAGGGGGTTAGTATTACTTAGGGATACTGAGCTATTCGATGTAGGTATTAAGGTAGGTGATAGAACGATAATGTTCTCTGAGCCTGACTACAGTAACCTCTTCACTAAGTCCTCTAACGTTATTGTTGTTGACCTTAGGTGGGTCAGGCTTTACTCACCATCACCATACGCTGAAACCCTAGTTACGTATAGGATCCTAGAGAAGGTGTTTAGATGGAAGGATGAAGCACTTAGAAGGGGTGTTAGGTCTAGACCTACAGTACTCCTGATCGATGAAGCCCACAACTACTTCCCCCAAACCTCTAGGGAGGTATTGAGAAAGGACCTAGTTGAGTACATGATAAGTAGGATAACTAGGTTGGGTAGGGTTAGGGGTATTGGTGTAGTATTCGCTACACACCAGCCATCAGATCTGAATAACCTAATAGTACAGCTTACCAATACCAAGATAGCACTTAGGAGTGATAGAGCTAGCCTAGAAGCTATAGGACTTACAGAATTCCATAACGAGTTAAGGAATGCAGAAAGCGGTTACGCAGTAATGACTACATACGCTATAGGAGTACAGACACTAACCATAAAGACCTTACCACCACAGACGTTACATGAACAGTAACTTCAAGTCTACAGAATGTCGCTGCTTAAGTATGTTATTAAATATATGCTATTAAATAACTAAATACGCTCTGTAGGTCTGCTAAGGCTGTATTTATATAGGTGCTGTAGTATACTATGTTTGTGGATGTTATGAGTAAGGCTGTAGTAGCTACTTTAGGATTCGAGGAGAAGTTTGCTGTTAGGGCCTTAGTAAGGAGGGGTCTTGAACCAGGTGATAAGGTCGTACTGGTTACGGGGCCCGTAATAGATAAGGTTGCTAAGGCAATAAACTACCTAAAAGAGTTCCTAAGGTACTTTGAAGGAGTAGGTGTTGAGGTATTTGAGGTTAGTGAGATCCATAACTTTACTGAAGCAATATCTAAGATTAAGGACTTATTCAGGATGCTACTCAAAAAATACGATTACGTGATAGTCAACCTATCAGGTGGTATGAGAGCACTGATAATCGAGGTGTTAACGGCCATAGTACTACTACCTAAGGAGTTAAAGGATAGGATAGTAATCGAGCTAGACACCGAGGATGGTAAGGCAACCATAGAGATACCTAAGGAGTTAAGCATACTAATAAACCCACCAGATCTAGGTGTTAAGGAGGACATAATTAAGGCGTTAATAAGCCTTGGTGGTGAAGCAGACATATAC
>CAZUAD010000092.1:0-789 GCA_964618155.1 uncultured Desulfurococcaceae archaeon | reverse complement strand
GACATATACACATTAGCTCAGAGGCTAAACAAGGATGAAACAACGATTAGAAGGCAGTTAGAGAGCCTTAAGGAGTTAAGGCTCATAGAGCTAACGTATAGACCGTTAAAGGCTAAGCTAAAGGACATAGCTAGACTACTAGTGGCTTAGGCATGGGTAATGCATTCTAATTAGTGGGTATAGTATTAGGTATTAGTAAACGATATTACCTACACCTAGGATTAATTTTAATGGAGGTTAAGATTAACTGCTCAGTACTTACAGATCGCTTAATGAATGACTTATCATCTATGCATTATATATGAGTAGTTATAGCAAGTAGAAATAAAATTTATTAGTTAGTCCTGCGAATTTCCTTTGAGGTGTCTAAATGTCTAAGATACCCCATAGAGAGGTGTTGAGGAGGTATAGGAGGGTGATCTCTGTGCTTAGGTACTTAGTAGCTACTAGGCAGTTTAGCTACGTCGATAGGTTAGCAGCTGCTATGTCTGTCGATGAGGTTAGAGCAGTCGTGATTGAGGCATTAAGAACTGTTAAGTCAGCTCTAGACTCAGCTGTAACCGTTATTAGCGATACTGGTAGCTACACATGCTGTGATGTACGTACTGAGGAAGTACCCATATATGCTGGTGGTGTAGCTGTTAAGGTTAAGGTGAAGAGGTCTAGTAGACCCGACATCGTGGGTAAGGAGGTTGTGTGCTACCAATGCCCTGAACTACCAAGTGAGGGTGAGGTTGCTAGGTTGCTTGATGACGTATCTGAGGACATAGAGGTTGCTAGGAGTATCTC
>CAZUAD010000091.1:0-5000 GCA_964618155.1 uncultured Desulfurococcaceae archaeon | reverse complement strand
GATATATACTACCTAGATCTGATTCTTTAACATTCCTTACTCTACAGTTCTCTAGCGTCATGATATGCCATTAAGCTAATAGTAACACCTTTAATATCTTAATGACCTCAATTTATGGGGCGGTACTTGTGAGAAGACTTTTTGGTACAGCTGGAATTCGTGGTAGATATCTTGAAACGATTACAACAGACCTAGCATTCTCTTTAGGTGCTGCAGTATCATATAAGTTTAAAGCCAAGTGCATGTGTCTAGGAGGAGATGGAAGACTAACTACTCCCCTACTTAAATTATTGGTAGCTTCAGGTGCTATGTATGTAGGTACCGATGTTATTGATGTAGGCTTAGTACCTATGCCTACACTACCATGGTCTATTAAGAAACTTAAATGTGATGTAGGTATCTATGTAACTGCTTCCCATAATCCACCAACTGATAATGGATTTAAAGTATTTAATAATTATCCTATGGAGTTAAGCGTAAATGAGGAATTAGAGGTAGAAGAGATAATAAGGACAAGATCGTGGAATCCGGTAGATTGGGATTGTGTAGGTAAGTATTTTAGGGAGGATATAGTGCATTCCTACATTAATGAAATAATTTATAGACTAAGCCCTTCTGAGATTAGGTTTAAGCCCAAAGTACTCATTGACACAGCAAATGGCGCCGCTTCACAGGTAACGCCTCAGATATTAAAAAGTTTAGGTGCTAATGTATACGCACTAAATGCTAACATAGACGGAAGGTTTCCTGGTAGAATACCTGAGCCTAGACCAGATGTATTAGAACCGTTCATACCCTTAGCTCGTGAATTAGGGGTTGATGTTTTCTTTGCTCATGATGGCGATGGTGATAGACTTGCTGTTGTAGATCCGAGATACGGCTTTATAAAGCAGGATAGAATATTAGCATTAATCGCCTATTACAAGTTGTTAGAGAGAAGAGGTACTGTTATAGCATCAATAGATTGCGGTAATGCGTTAAAAGACGTTGTTGAGATGTTAGGTGGTAAACTTGTAATAACTAAATTAGGAAAGACCCATGAAGGTGTTCCTAAGTATAGTGATGCAATACTAGCTGGTGAGCCATGGAAGTTAATAGATCCATCATGGGGTCCTTGGGTTGATGGAGTATACCAGGCAGCTTTAATAGTTAAGCTAATGATTGAAGAAGGTGTTGGTATATCTAAATTAATGGGTAAAATACCGAATTATCCTCAAGCTAGGTACTCGATACTTATGGATAGAGATGTCAGGGAATATGTATTTGAAGGTTTAAGTGATTTCATAGAGCATAACGTACCCAAGGTTTTTAATAAGAGGGTTCATGAGGTACTAACCATTGATGGTGTTAGAGTTAATTTTGAGGATAAGTCATGGATACTCATAAGAAAGTCAGGTACTGAGCCTAAGATAAGAATATACGCTGAATCCAAGAATATAAGTGAGCTTAGGGACATGATTAATGCGGTTATAACCAAGGCAGGTGAACTAGCTAAAGCTAAAGGGGCAAAATCGTTTGAGGTTGAGGGAAGTTTATTACCTTGAAAAAGAAAGGGATTAATGTTAATTTCTAAGTTAGCCTAAAATTCCTCTCCAGTATTTAATCTCCTTCTCAGTCATAGGTGCTGGTACCTTAACCTCTCCTGATCTTATCTTCTGCTCTAATTCCTTGACAGCATCCCATATCCACTTTGGTATGGACTCTCTCATCTTCTTAACTTTCTCCTTAATCTGCTCTGGTGGCATTGGTAGTACCTTCTTACCTGTTAACTTCTCAGCTGCAATACCCATCTGTATGAACTCATCTAGGTCCTTAAGTGTACTTACTGATATGCCCTCCATAGGTACACCGAAGAACTTAGTACCGATACCTAGTACTAAGGTTCCATTGTACATCTTGACGGCTTCCTTGAACTTGTCCATGAGCATAAGCCATGTAGCGTAATAGACTCCCTTATCAACTCTCTTCATCATGCTGGCAACAACGAATCCTGGATTAATCCAGTCTTGGTCAGCATCTACGCCGATCCAGAATGGTGGGCCCATTTCTAAACCTTTAGCCTTAGCTATCTCCTCAACAGCCCTATTAATACCTAGACCTAGAGGTCCTGCTACGTTATATACTGCTATAGCTCCTTTAGCATACATTGCCTTAGCTGCCTCATAGCCCTTAGTTATGTCGCTGAACGTACCTGTGTATGTCCATAGAACCCTCTCCTTAGGTGGTATAGCTAGTATGTTGTTCGGATTCTTAGACTTCTCCTCATACTCCTTCGGGAAGTGCTTCTTATACCATTCAATAGCCCACTTACAACCCCACTTGAAACCTATCTCGAACTTCCATAGGACAGGTATCTCTATTCCTAAGACCATACCCACGTGTGGATAGTTGTAGTGAATTGCTAGTAAGCATGCTAGAGCACCAACTAATGCGCTACCTTTATGTTCTTCGAACTTAATGTCTAGTAGGTTTGGTAAAGGCCACTTCTCTGGGTGTTTCTCCTTAATTATTGCTTGAGCATAGGTGTCGATGCCTACGAAATACTTGTCTGGGAATTCTTGAGCTACTTGAGCTAATGCATCACTTAGTAGGAAGCCTACACCAACTATTAGCTTGACGTCAGGATCTTGTGCAGCGGTTCTTAGGTTTGGTATGTAGTCAGCCTCGGTCTTGCTAATTAACTCCATGACCTGTACTCCGAAGTCTCTTGCAGCCTCATCGGCACCCTTAAATGCCATGTCGTTAAAGCTTAGATCTCCTCTACCACCTATGTCCGATACTACAGCTATCTTAATTACCTTACCTGGAGGTACTGTAGGCTTAGGTAGTGTTGGTGTCGTGGTTGGTGGTGCTACGGTCACTGTTTTCGTAACCGTTAAGGTTGTTTTAATAGTCTTCGTTACAGTAACTGTCGCTCCAGGGCCAACAGCTGTTGTTACCGTCTTAGTTATTGTAGTTGGTAATGTTATTGTTGTTGTAGATGTCACCGTTGCTGTAACCTTAGGTACTACAGCATATGTTATTGCAGCAACTACCGCAGCAACAATTATGGCAGTAATGATTACAGCGAGAGCTGTAGAGATAGCCCTTGAGAACCTATACATACCCATAACTCACCCGCATGTTTAAATTAGTATACCCACTATAAATAGCTTACTTAAAACTGCAACACCATTCTCAAATAAGTACTTATACCCTAAGCTCTTCATCAATCCATCTTAAATACCCGTTACTACCACCTTCAATGCTCAAATATATGAATTCAGGTACCTCATAAGGATGTAAAGATTTAATTAAGTTGTATAGCTTATTGATAAACTCACTCTTAGTCTTAATTACTAACAGCTCTTCACTTGATTCCTCAATCTTACCTTTCCATAGGTATAGGGAGTATATGCTAGGTACTATGTTCACACATGCAGCTAATTTATTCTTGACAACCTCCTTAGCGATCTTCAAACTTATATCCCTTGAGGGTGTAGTAGTAAGTACTACAACGTATTTACTGCTCATAAAACTCCCATAGGTCTGTAACATTTAAATACTTAAACACTACGTACTTAAGACAATTAAGTTAAATATAGTACCTTAATCTATGTAGCTTAGTTTAACTTATCATAGTTATATGCCTAAATGCTTTTTACCCCTAATCTTTACTTTAGATATTACTTCTCAAGGATATACCGTTCTTTTAAGATTACATCTCATTAGCATAGATAATGAAATGGAGGTGAGAAGATGCCACCTGTGAGGAAGAATAAGGATGGTTTTTGGACATATATAGGTATTGCCGCTTGGGGTGTAGTTGTATTTATTGCAACAATGCTTTCACTCATTTTTTAATTTAATGATCATCTGGGTTACTTAACTTAGGACTACATTACTTCCTCTCCTCCAAACTCGATATCTTCAAATTCTTCAGAAGCTAATCCTATGAAATTCCCTAGTAAGAGTAGGTCTAACATATTCATCCATACTAATAATGGGATTATATAACTCCACGATACCATTAAATTATTAAGATAATCTTCATCACCATCTTTAATCTTCTTAACAATTTCATTACGTAAACTCTCAAGCTTCTTCAAAGTCTTAGACGCGAGTTCAAATCCTTTTTCAGTAAGTCTTAAAACCTTTCTACGGAATATCCAAAAACCTTTAAGTTCTTCACGTACATAATCTTCAGCTTTAAGTTCCTCAATAACTTTCCTGACAACCTCTTTGCTGACTGAAAGGGCTCGTGCTATTTCATCTTCATTTTCAGCACCATTTGCTATAGCTACTAGTGTAGCCTCCTTTAAGGAAATCACAGCAGCTCCCTTAGATTACCGTAGGTGTGGAGACTTAATAATGTGCTTATTATAGCTAGGAAAGGAGGTTTATAGTTTTTGAATTAATGAATCCATAACCTTAATTAGTTCCGTATACCCTGTTATAGCTTTCTCTAATTCCTTAATTTCTAAATGCTCATTAGGCTTATGAGCGAGTCTCTCATCACCTGGTCCAAAGCCCACGGTAAAGTACCCTCTAATCCCTGCACTATACACTCCATCAGTACTGAACCTCCATACATACTTACCCGTACCTGGAATTACTCTTCTAAGAGACTTAAGAATCTCTAAAATTAAATCATCTCTTGTATTAAGCCATGAGGGGAAGAATTCATGTGCTTTTAACTCCTTTCCTGTCCAAAACTTTAAGATTTCTTCATTAACCACGCTTTCACATTCTTTCACAACTCCTTTATCAATTAACTTCTCACATATCATGTTAAGTTTCTTAACTAATGAGTTCTCTTTAGTTCCTATAACAATTCTCGCATCTATTAGGAGGTAGCAGATATCGGGTATTTGAGGTACCACTTTGGGCTTGCAGTCAATTACTGTAGGAGTTAATGTTTCCTTACCTAATACCGTGTGCTTCTGAACATGAACATTCCTTAAGTTACTTATGAATTCTACACAGCCTACTAAAGCATTTACACCCTCCTCGGGCATACT
>CAZUAD010000090.1:0-5034 GCA_964618155.1 uncultured Desulfurococcaceae archaeon | reverse complement strand
TGTCGGCGTTGGAGTTGGTGTTGGAGTAGGAGTAACAACTACTGGTGGTGGCGGTGGAGGTGTTGTTGGGACTATCACCTTTACTGTTACTGACTTACTATCATCGACAACACCGTACTTAACATTATAAGCCTCTAACCTGTACGTATAAGTACCGCCTACTGTGGGTAATGTGAATGTCAGGTATAGAGTTATATTGGATAGGGCATCCATAGTTACTGCCTTCTCCGTTATCAAAGTATTTCCGTACATTAACCTTAACTTAAGATCTCCCTTAGCACCTTGATTACTAACATTAGCTATTAATGTTACACTACCCCCAGGTAATCCCTCAATTACGGTTGGATAGTAGGATACTATTTTAAACCTAGGTCTATATACTTTAAACTTAAACTCTGAGGGCACACTACCTGATATAGCTATTAATGCCCTATAAACACCTTCAGGTGATGATGTAGGTAATTTGAATGTATATGAACGGCATGGTGGTGTAAAGTATGGATCCTCATGCATCCATACAAGGTTATCGTTAGGTCCCCAAACCTCTATACCTATAGGTGCACTCACGTCATAGCATACCTTAATACTTACATTATCACCTAGATCATAGCATACCTTATCAAATTCAACCCTAAGCTGTTGTGCATAGGTTATTGGGGTAAGTGCTATGACTATTATTGTAAGGATTAAACCCGTAATTATAAGCTTATTAACTTTACCCATACCCTCACCCCTAACTTATTGTTACGTTCTTAAATTCGGGATATGCCATGGGAACCCAACCCTCACCTCTATCTTTAAGGAGTGTTAAGAAATCATTCCAGAACATTACCTTAACTCTGTAATCTCCAGGTTCTAAATCATGAAATACGATGTAACCAGTAAATTGAGGGCCTCCTGGTGTAAGCTTAATTAATCCGAATCTTACGATCATAGGTACTTGATTAACATATTTCTCTACTAATACCATGACCTTAGTAGGTACAGCGGCAGCGTAATATGGTGCATAGTAATAGTAATAATAATAGTAATAGTAGTAATATGGTGCCATTGGAGGGTATACGCTGACATTTACATGAATATCTCTATTGACTACCCATATATCTACGCTTCTACTAAGTTGGTAGGGCTGAGCATTTCCACCCGTAGGCGTTGTTAGTACCACTACTGTAAGTGTTATAGCAGTAGCTAATGTCAGTAGGAGAGGTATCATAGCAGCTGTCTTAATCATACCATATCCCCTGTACCCTCTACTACCCATACTAGAACCACTTCCGCATACAATATTTCAAGGCTATGTTATTTAAGTTTTCCCACATGAAAGCCTGAAATACGACTTCATCATGTGCGTTAAGGTATTATTACACCTAATATTACTGACCTAGTAGAGCGTAACCTTTTTGTAATCTACACACATTAACTCTAGGGGGTATTTATTGGCTTACGTAATGGGTAAGAAGCAGTACTTGCTGTCGATAGCATATGGACAATCGATAATAACATTACTGGTAATCCTAAATGTATTCTACCCTCAATACCTAGGATATACCTTCATAATATTCGTAGTTAGCATGATAATATTCACAGCAATAATGATGAAGACGCAGTTAAAGCATATAGTTGGTAAGGAGGTTAAGGAAATTAAAGAGGGTAGGAAGCTATATGTTGCCAGACCTGATGAAGTATTAAGTCTTCAGAAAATGGATTTGCAACTCATTAACGAGCTAAAACCCATGCTCAAATCAACCCTAATGAGCTTCCTAACCTTTATAGTGTTCATAATATGGTACCCAACATACTTCGGCTACGCAAGATCAGTAGCAGAAAGCATTACTGATGTTGTTACTAAGGTAATAATCTTCTTAATAGGTTATGAAGTACCATACGCAGTAATAACGCTAATAAATAGGTTATCCCAGAGAGCATTAAAAGAAGTTGTTCAAGTAGTTTCTAAGTATGAGGTTTACGATAGAGGTATAGTAGGAGCAGGCATAACTATAAAGTTTCCGTTAAATGATAGCTACTCCATAAAAGTCAATAGTAGGAGGAGGTTCCTGGACATAATATTAAGTAGAGGTAAGGTTAAGGTTAAATACAGATTCTATAGTAAGAACCTCTCACGATTAGCCGAAATAATTAAGAGGTATGGTAATCCAGTAAGCATAGAGATTGAGAGGTAAATATGAGATTATGTGTAATCTCCATATTAGTGGTAGCAATACTGCTTACCATACCTGGATTAACAGGTCACTATGACCTAGCCTTAAATCAATCTATACTCAACGGCAAGCGCATAATAGTACTACAAGACAGACTAATAGTACTATGTGGTAATGTATCAACACTCATAATACCGGGTACAGAGCAAGTTAGGTTTTACTCAGCACACTCCATTGCGGGGAGACTCATAATTACTGGTAGCTTTATGAAACATCCAGCCTTATTCATTACCTTAGGAGATGGTATATGTGATATTAGGCAAGGTGTAAGTAGGATTAAGACCACTACTATAGTAATTAACTCGTTAAATGGCACCTTTACCGATGTTTCATTAATTGATGAGGGTAATTTGCTACTCTTGGGTTATATGGTACGTGAAGGCTTAACTAAGGGTATTGCAGTACTACTACATACTGCTAATAATAAGTACGCCGTTAAAGAGGTATTTACCACAAAAGGTTACTATGAAAGCATCTTTCTCCATTTAATTCACAGTAAGGATGGCAACATATGCATTTATTGTATTATAAGAGATATTTACAGAGGGTATGTACCAGCCATATTATGTACTAAACCTTCAACATTAACTAAGTTTCTACTCAATACTACATCATTTACGAGATCATATCACTTTACATACATAAACAATACACTCTCCATATACTACCTCATAGGGAGTGATGAGAGGGATTTCTTAGTCTTAATCATTAGGAAGGATAACCAAGTTAAGTGCGATACCTACGTAATCGATAAAGTGGGTATTGACAGAGTATCTCCAACGATTATGGATGATAGCTCAATTACTTACATAATAATGGGTAAGCATGGTAAGTACCTTGCTAGAATATCCCTACATGAAGGTAATCTTTACTTACTAAGACTAAACATGAGTGATGTCTCAATAGTGAGATTGAAAGATAGCATATATACAGTAACCTTTAGTGGTAGTCTAAGACATGTTAAAGGCTATGAAAACGTATTAAAGCTGAATAGGCTTAACTGCTTAAGCGTGAATGAGCATGTTAGATTAATAAACCTTAGCAGTATTGAGCTATATAGATACAACTTAACCTTCACGGTCGTATCTAGGAAAACCAAACTAATGATGGGAGGTATAGGGGAGGGAACTACATTAACTACAACTACAGTTAAGGAGGTATCAAGCAATAAGTCAGGAATTTTACCTAGACCCCATAGATCATACCCATATACACCATATATCACGCTAATATTAGGTATCATTTTAGTCTCAATCTACGTGATATTGAGGTTAAAATCTTAAGCTCTCATCAATACTACTTAAAATACCTCTTAATCTAGTTAGTACTGGATTGTGGGTGTTTAGATCATGGACATAATTAAGAAGGCAATTAAATTGTTAAGTGAAGGTAAACCTGTATTTATTCATGATGAAAGTAGTAGGGAAGATGAAGTTGATATGGTCTTCTACGCCCCTAAGGTTTCATGGCGAAGTATAAGTATGCTTAGGAGTATTGCTGGAGGTTTAATATGTTATGTAATGCCGAGGGAAGTTGGTATAAGGATAGGGTTAAGGTATATGGATGAAATACTTAGTAATGCAGGATATGGTAACTTAAGTAGTAAACGCCTAAGTTATGGCGACCCACCAAATTTTAGCTTATGGGTAAATCACTATACCGTAAAAACTGGTATAAGAGATGAGGATAGAGCTAGGACTGTAAGAGAACTTGATAAGGTAGTTGAGCTAGTTCTTAAAGGTAAAGTGGATGAAGCTAAAAGGAAGTTCTATGGTGAGTTTATAGCTCCAGGTCATGTACCAATACTGTTAGGAAGAAGTCTTAAGGAACGTAAAGGCCATACAGAGTTGTCCATGACCTTAGCTATTCTAGGTGGTTTAAGGCCTAGTCTAGTCATAGCTGAAGTACTTGATGAAGGTGGTGCTATGAGTGTATCTAAGGTTAGAGAAATAGCGTATAAGTTAAACTCTATAGTAATAGAGGGCAATGCAATAATTAGTGAATGGGCAAGGAGTCAACGGGAACTTAAGATTTAAGAAATTAGTTCTAAGTGTAAATAGTATGTTTATGTCTTAGGTCAGTGAAGGGAGGTGACTCATCAGTTCTCAGATACCATGAGGTACATCATCCCTTACTATCTTATGTCTCAGGGCTTAATTCTTAAGGATCGATACAGCATATTAATAGGGTAAAATTTGTGCCTAGGCTAGTAGTTAACATACCGTATGAAGTATTAGAGAAGATTATGAGGAAATACCCTAACCTACCACCTGAGGAGGCATTAAGACTATTCATACTAGATTCCCTAAGGGGTAAAGCCAAGGTTAGTGTGGGGGAGGTTACTAAGGGCGAAGTTAAGGAGGTTGGTATAAGTAGAAGTGATTTGCTAAAGCTTCAGAGAACTATCCAGGACTTGCTAAATCCTTATAGTGCTAAGGTTGATGCATTAGCTAGGCGTATAGGCGAGTTAATTGAGGTAATAGATTCTATAAGTGAAAGGTTAGGGAGCATAGAGGAGGAGATTAAGAGGCTTAAGGAGGTTAGAGCTATTGAAGCGGTAACTTACCCTAGAGAGAGGGTAAGGGAAAGAGCTAGGAGGTCTGCTATGGACATACTTAAGGAACAGAAAGTTATGTTTGAATCAGATATCGCATCGAAAATTAAGAATAGGGATGCATTCTTTGAGAGATTAAAGAAGGATGGTGCAGTCGTTCTTGAACTCCTTAATGAGAGGGTAGCTGTTGACCCCGAATTCTGGGAGGACTTTAAGAATAAGCTTCAAAATGTAAAGACATCTAACGAAGCTGAAATAGCT
>CAZUAD010000089.1:0-5162 GCA_964618155.1 uncultured Desulfurococcaceae archaeon | reverse complement strand
TATCTAATTGAGTGATGAACCCGTAGAGAAGTGATTGATGAACGAGGAGTTTTCGGCTGAGATCAGATGAATAAGCTTAACAGCCTATACATCAATATCATAGTAATCCACAAGATTAATGCTGCTACTCCATCAAGGATTAATACCCTAACATCAGCTATACCTGCTACAGCTATTAACGGTAACCAATAAGCGCACCAAAACGCTACAACGGTTACTGAAATGGATGCCAGCAAGTTAAGTTTCTTGAGAAGTAATGAGGTTATTAAAGCCATTATGAGCCCGAATACCGTGCTTACAATAATGAAGGCAAGGACATTAGCTAAGTTTAGGGGTACTTCTTTAAGCTTAACCAAATGTAGTACCGGAAGTAAGAACGCGGTATACCCTATGTTAGAGGCTACTACAGCTGATATAATCAACTTTACTACCACTCTCAAAGTCACTACTAAATCCTCAGTAGTAAATGTTAATGAGCTATACTAAAAACGTACAAAGGAATGAAGAGCTATAGGTTAAAGAAGATATTGACAGTTCTATCATATACCTTAAGTAATAGTAATTACTGTAACTTACATAAACACTTTCAATCTTCAACCCTACATCTCATTAGTCATAGGCTTAGTATTCTTCATATTAAGCTCTACAATCATGATTAAAGATACATGGAATGTATCCCGAAAGGCATAATAAGCCATCAGATTTCCCGAAACTCATAACCTATGGACCCTATGCAATTTGTAGGCATTCATTTTATGGAGCCTTAATAATTAATCTTTACTCTATAGCGTTGATGAGGAATAGTAACGAGGCAATAATAGCTACTTCATTACTTTTACCCTTATGGTTATATCTTATGAGAATTGAGGAGAGGGGCTCATTGAATATTGAGGCGATGCTTATCTTAAGTGCGCGAAGGAAGTCTCTATGCTAATTCCTGTGAAGTATGTAAAGAGATTATTAAGTAGGAAAGTAGTTCAAGGGTAACTTAAGTTCATTCCCTAATTTAAGATCTCCTCTAAGTAGCTATCCTAAGCTTACTGATGCAGTCCTGGTAGTTGAGGTATAGATACATCGCTTTAATAATATTAGTGCTAGCTAAATTGATGTATAGGGTATGAATAGACTAATAGCTTTCTTAGCGTGGCTACTGATAGTCTTGAGCTGGATTCTTAGTGATGGCTACATTCACTTAATAGCAACTCCTTCACAATACTTGAGGAGCGACCTGGTAGTAGTATTTCCAGATTTTCACAAAGCAGGCATTAGTAAGGAAGCTTCGCGTTTCCGTAATGTATCGATAGTAGACGGCTTAAGTGTAAACGATTTTAGGGTTTTAGGATTAAGTAGCTCTAAGGTAGTAATATTCGTAACGCACGGATTTACAGATAACGTGACATTTGGACTTGAGATCTTAAGAAATCCTCCATTTAATGAAGTACTACTTCATCCATTACTAATACTTACATACTCCATGGTAATGGGCAAGGCCAGGGTAGATAAGGGTTTAAGTTTAGCTGTAACGAGTAATATAGCATTATTTATGAGGGATTTAAGAAACAAGGCAATAATAATACTCTCATGCGATATGGTAGGCATCGACAGCTTCAGTAAGACTTTAGTAAACCATGGCGCATCTACTGTCGCATATTATGTGGGTTATCCAAATCTTAATGATACCATAGTAATGTTAAATAAGTTGCTCAAGCTAATCGATAATAAGAAATTGAATCCGGATGTATTAAGGTCACTAGGCTTTAGAGTTTACGAAGGGAGGGGAGGGTACTCTCTCATACGAGATTTAGGCTTCGGTGTTATAGCTCTTTTCATTCACGTAATTATTTCATTGATACTAATCTTAGCTATTTTAAGGATTAAAAGGGTGAGTACTAAGTAAACATTATCATTGTAGTTGTTGATGCCATATTACCTCCTAAGGTGACTACGGTAATTACGTACTTACCATAAGGTGGTGCTCTAGTAAGTATTGTAGTAAGCTCTAGTATACGGGATTCACCTACACCTAATGCTTCCTGAGTTCTTAACAAATACGTTGGATTCCCACCTGCGTACTTAATGTAAACCCTCACTATGGTTACTGATTCACCACCTACATTCCTTAAGTAGAGTTTCACTGTTAACTTACCTGTTGACTTACTATACATAAGCTGAACTGCATCTATAATTAAAACACCAGAGCCTGCACCATAAGGTTTAATCAACACCCTGCCTATGGCACCACTATACCAAGCATATAGAAGGATGCCTATAGATAAAGTAACTATCATTAAAAGTGCTATCGTTACTGCAGGCGATAATGCCTTCTTAATGCACCTAATAATTCTCATAATCCCTATCACGTTCTAATTAGATAATTTAGGTATTTATTTTTAGTCTCTAACAGCCCATAGGTCCGTAATCGATGCTCAAGGTCGGTAACACGAGCCTTCATCACATCTCAGGTGGCTGCCTTACCTCATCCCTCGTAAAAACTGCTTCTGAAGTAATATTCTCTTGTGCTATCTTACACCATCCTTAGGTCTAAGCTTTGAAAGTATTAAGGTACTTAAGCTGTATTTATAAGCTATAAGGGTACGTTTAATGACGTATTACTGGTGTAGGTGTAGGAGAGGTAGTAATATCTTAATGTTTCATTGAAGCACCCCTATATTCGGTATTTCCGCTCCTATGACTTTAGGAGAGGATAGAGTGGTTAAGGACTTAGCTAAGCTAGCTATGTACTATCACCTACTAGATGAGGTTAAGGTAGCTGTTCTTAGGGACTTAGGTCATGTAAGAAGCGAAGATGGATGGGAACTCATTAGTAGAGGTGAGGAAGCCTCACTACCTTTATGGCTTGCCTTAACTCTCGAATCTAAAGGCTACATTGAGTTAAGGGATCAGAGGATAAGTGATGTCGACATTAGTAAGTACTTACTCATAGAGAAGAGCCTTAAGGGTAGTGAATTCCTTAAGCTTAAGAATACATTCTACGTAGAGACTTCCGAGTTACTAAGTAAGTTAAGGAAATTAGCAAGTAAGGAGGATATGAGGGAAGTACTCCTAAGACTTGTAAGGGTTGAAGCAGATCTTAAAGACCTTATCCGAATGAGGCTTAGAAAGATTGTACAGATAGCTTTACTAGGTAAGGAACCTGAAGATTACTTTCAATCCTTACTCCTAGAGGAGAGGGTTCTTTTAAGAAAGCTTTCAGAGACGATAAAGCAATGGATGAAGGTGGTTATAAGTCATGAGTAGCTTAGAGCTTAAGGTAGAGGATGAACTTCAATCTATACAATTATTATTTAGAGACTTCCTGAGGATGTTTAAGGATGATAAAGGTAATTTTAAGTATATGGAGAGAATTAGGGATATGATAATAAATGAGAAAAGGTCCTTACAAATAGATTACGAAGACTTAATTAGGTTTAATCCTAAGCTTATAGACATAATAGAGGAAAATCCGGACTTAGCTCTTCAAGCTTTTTCTGAAAGTATTAAGGATATAGTAGCACAGGAAGCTCCTGATTATGCTGAGAAGGTACCTAAGTTCTATGCTAGACTTAACGGATGGGTTAAAATAACTCCTATAAGAGGGATTAGAAGTGAACATGTTAATAAGTTAGTAGCCATTGAGGGGATAATAGTTAGAGCTACCCCACCTAAGCAGAAGCTCTATAAGGCAAGGTTTGTACATATATTACCTAATGGTGAACAGCACGAATTTGATTGGCCCCCAGGACCTAATGAGGAGATGAGTGATGAGATTGAGAAGCCTAGCTATTGTCCTGTATGTGTTGCTTCAATGAGTGAGGAAGAGGGTAGACGTGGTAAAGGCGTATTTAAACTCATCATAGAGAAGTCTAAGTTTAGGGATTATCAGCTAATAGTAGTTCAAGAAAGACCTGAGGAGGTACCTGCAGGACAGATACCGAGATCTATAGAGGTCACACTTACCGATGATATAGTCGACATAGCAAGACCGGGTGATAGAGTTACCATTATAGGTGTAGTAAGGCTAGCCAAAGGACCTAAGAGAAGTGTTAAGCCTATATTCAACGTCTACATTGAAGCAAATAACATAATTGTAGCTCAAAGACTTCTAGAAGAGCTTAAGCTTAGCCCTGAGGATGAGGAAAAAATAAGGGAATTAGGTAAGGATCCACTAATAAGGAGGAAGATCATCGCTAGTATTGCACCAACAATATACGGTATGTGGGACATCAAGGAAGCTGTTGCCCTGCTACTTTTTGGAGGAGTCCCAAAGATAGCGCCTGATGGTACTAAGATTAGAGGTGAAATTCACGTTCTCTTAGTAGGTGACCCTGGAACAGCTAAGAGCCTATGTTTTAGTGAGCCCATATTACTACTCGACAAGTCGGGTAGGATAAGATTTAGACCTATCGGAGAGGTTGTTGATGAGTACATGAGGAAGTATAGAGCATACGTAAGAAGGTCAAAGGATACTGAGGTACTTAACCTTAATGAAGTAGGTGAAGAGCTATATACGATATCGATCTCACCATCAACATTGCAGCCTGAGATTAAGAGGGTAAGGGCTTTAATTAGGCATAAGGCACCTCAAGAAGTGTTAGTAGTAAGAACAAAAACAGGTCGTATAACGGTAATTACCGAAGATCATAGCTTAGTAGCATATGATGGTAGAAAGTTAAGACCCGTCAAACCCGATGAAGCATTCAAGAATAAGTTCCTTATACCCATACTCACGCGTATACCGTTATCAACAAAGCGATCACTTATACATGAGGTTATGGTAGGTAGGAGAAAGGTTCCCTTAGATATTGACTTCGGGTACCTAGTAGGGTGCTTCATAGGTAATGGAGCTGTAATTAAGGCTACAGCAGAAGAGAAAGTAGAGATTAGGACAACAGATTTTAATGTAGCTAAGAGACTTGTTAGAATCGTTAAGGATAAACTCAGTGTAAAAGCTAAGGTCTACGTCAGGAAGACGTCTAGGAGAAGGTTATGGAAAATCTCGATCAACGATCAGGACATTGTTAAATGGTTTAAGAGCAATCTCTACGATAATATTAGATGTAAGAGAAGGAGTAAGCATCTTGTTAAATGTAAGGTAATACCTGAACTTGCATATAATGCGCCTAAAGACTTCATAGCTGGTATTATACATGGCTTAATAGATA
>CAZUAD010000088.1:4918-5393 GCA_964618155.1 uncultured Desulfurococcaceae archaeon | reverse complement strand
ACTGTACTTAGGGCTCCAATACCAGGTGATCTCGCACCTACCCGCCTACTTCCTTTACGGTGTTTATGCCATCTTGGAAGCTCTTTTACACCAAATCTCTTTATAACACCCTGGAATCCCTTACCCTTAGTTACACCTATAACATCAACGAATTGACCTGGGCTGAATATGTCGGAGATCTTAATTTCCTTCCCTAATATGTTTAAGGCGTAATCTATTTGAGCTTTAATATCTCCACCACCTATCTTTACCTCAATCAGGTCAGGTACTTTCTTACTTAGTCCACCTGTTAGAGTTGGCTGCGAGGCCATTATGAGGGCAACACGTGCTATACTGTCCATATTAGCTTCAAGCTTCCTCATAACTCTTTCCTTATGATCCTCATCTACAGATAAGGTCTTAACCCTCCTCCATATCTGTAAGGACTCAGGAGGTTCGATCCATAACTCAGTTAGGGTCTTAAAGCCGTTAACCG
>CAZUAD010000088.1:0-4908 GCA_964618155.1 uncultured Desulfurococcaceae archaeon | reverse complement strand
GGAATAAATATCTCTTGCCCATAGGTCATACGACCATGTCTCTTATCTATTGCTATTACGTGCGTCATCCCTGCTTTATAACCTAGAAATGCAAGAGGTCTTGGCGTGTTAAAGTCAACTTCAGGCCAGCTCTTTATTCTAGGGACTAGCCTAGAAGCTCGCTTCCTAGGCCTGACCGCTAGGCTACCCCTACGTGGTGCTGAATGCTTTCTTCTAGCCATTATGCTACACCACTACCCTTCCCTACTACCTGCCAAGCTTATAACCCTAACTACAAACATTAAATAGGTTACTCTTCAGAATTATGTCAGCCTTCGGTAAATACATCACTCTTCAGCACTCGGCAAAAACATCATCCAATACAATACCCTTTTAATCCCCTAAAAAGACTAATGTAGCGGTGTGAACATGGGTGGAAGGCAGAGAACAACATTATTTATGGGGATAGGAGAGAAAAGTAGTGAATCAAGCGAAGAGTCTAAGAGGAAGAAAGGTAAGAAGGGTAAGAAGTAGCTAAGCATCTCTACATAGTAAGGCATAAGGTCATGCCATTTAAATGGCCGCCTAAGAAAAGGGGTATTAAATTAACGGTAGTTTTTCCGGCTTCTAATCTAAAGGTATTACAGGATCTAAGACAGAGGACAGAGTACTTAGGCATGCTAGCTAGAGTATTAGCCACCTTTAGAGTTGATAACATGGTCATTTTAAGGGATAGGGAATCAAGTAATGAGGAGGTAAACTTCATAAGGTTAATTCTTGAGTATCTCCTCATACCCCCCTATCTTAGGAAAAGGTTAGTACCTTTAATTCCTGAATTAAGATATGCAGGTCTCTTACCGCCACTTAACATAGCTACACATAATCCTGAAGGGAAGAGCCCAAGTATTAATGAGTTAAGAGAGGGATTAGTTATTGAGTCTATGGGTGTTAAGGGTAAGGTCTTTATAGGTCATAAACGTCCATGTTTTACTCATAGTACACGTGAACTTAAGGTTAATGAGAGAGTTATGGTTAGGATAGTAAGTATAGATCCTCTAAGGTGTGAGTTAGTTGAGAAGGATAGTGTTGAAGAGTATGTAGGGTTTAACGTAATTACATCGGAAGAATATGAACTTATTGACTTATGCGGTAAATTAGGAGGATTAATAGTTCTCACTAGTAAATTAGGGGATGACTACGTAAGAATACCCTTAAGGAAGGCATTTATTAAGATGATTAAGGAGTCTGGAGGTCTTATATTACTCTTTGGGAACTATGCTAAAGATTTTGATGAGCTAGTAAGTCCTAAGGTGATTGAGAAGCTAAATCCTAAATTTAAACTTAACTTCATACCCAGCCAAGGTACGTTAAGTATTAGAACTATTGAGGCATTAACAGCGATACTCTCATTGATTAACGTAGATTTAGAGTCATTTAAGTAAGTCTAACCTAGTCTTAGATTTAGGGAAAAGTTAAATAAGGGTGCTAATCCTTACTTACTCAAGGAGTGAGTGCATGGCATCTACAGGCATTGAGATACCCCCCGAATGGAGAAACTTTAGGTATAGGGGTAAGACCTTAGAGGAGCTTCTAAATATGCCCATGGATGAACTACTTAAATTATTACCTGCTAGAGCTAGGAGGTCATTACTTAGGGAATCTGATCCTAAGGTCCAAGAAAGGAGAATTCAGATGGGTATGGGAGAATCACCTAGGCTTAAGTTATTAAGGAAAGTTATGAAGGCTAGAGAGCTCATGGCTAAAGGTAAGCATGTTAGGATAAGAACTCATGTAAGGGACATGATAATACTACCCGTAATGGTTGGATTAACCATCGAGGTATATAATGGCAAAGAATTCATTCCAGTTAAGATAACACCTGAAATGATAGGTCATTACTTAGGTGAGTTCGCACCTACAACACGTAAAGTAGAACATGGAGAACCAGGACTTAAGGCTACGAGGTCAACACTCTTTGTTGCAATGAAGTAATGATACTATAGTTTCACGGAGAGTCAGGGGGAGGAAGTTTCTTCATCAAGTCATTGCGACCGAAAGTTCATCATCCTAAGCTAGGATACTCCAAGAGAGTTTTAATATCTTAAAGCCTTAAATATTGTCTAAGATAGTTCATGAACCTCATGAAATCATTCCTCCTAAGCAAAATCTTTAAGTCCTCACCATTCTTCAAGTAGAGAACTACCTCAAAAACCTCTTTTAAATCCTCCTCAAACAAGTCCTTAACATCACACCTATTCGCTCTAATTGCTGATGTTACTACACCCCTGATTGCATCAATGTTGATTATGTATTCAGGTCTCTCAAGTGATAATAAGGTTCTAAACTCTCCTGGGCTAAGGGATGATTTAAGATATCTAGTTAGCCTTAGCTCCTTCGGATTTACCTTAATATTTATGGTCTTATTTTTAAGTATTATCGTAGCTTTAGCAAGTATTCTTTTTACGATCACATAACCTTTAACTACTTTCTCCTTCATTATCCCTTAGCAACACCTATAGGTTTAAGCCTTGCTACCAACTTTGCTATCTTAACTTTATGAGTAACTATTGCAACCTTATCAACATCCTTATACGCACTTGGAGCTTCCTCAGCAACTACCCTCTTTGTAGCTGCTCTTAGGTATATACCTTTCTTAAGTAAGTCTGATTCAATTTGTGTTGGTCTAAACCTTCTTACTGCTTCTGCTCTCGATAACCACCTACCTGCTCCATGAGCAGCAGAATAGAATGTTCTAGCACCCTCAGGTATTCCAACCATTACATAGCTAGCAGTGCCCATAGAACCAGGTATTAAGACTACCTGACCAATCGATCTATGAGCCTTAGGTATTTCTGGATGTCCTGGTGGGAACGCTCTAGTTGCTCCCTTCCTATGAACAACTACCTTAACTCTCTTACCATTTATTATATGCTCCTCAAGCTTGGCTATATTGTGGGCAACATCGTAAATTATGTGTAAGTCCAGCTTATCTGGATCTGTATGGAATACTCTAGCAAAGGATTCCCTAGCCCAATGTGTTATCAGCTGTCTATTTGTGAATGCAAAGTTAGCTGCTGCCTGCATGGCTGCAAAGTAATCCTGTCCTTCCCTACTATTGAAGGGTACTGAAGCTAATTCTCTATCGGGAGGTCTTATTCCATACTTCCTCATGGCTCTCTCCATAATCATTAAGTAATCACTAGCTACTTGATGCCCTAACCCCCTTGAACCTGTATGAACCATAACCATTACTTGACCTTCATACTCTATACCTAATACCTTAGCCACCTTAGGATCATATATCTTATCAACTACTTGAACCTCTAGGAAATGATTGCCGGCACCTAAGGTTCCAAGCTGTGGTGCACCTCTTCTTTTAGCTCTATCACTTACCTTACTTGAGTCAGCACCTTTCATACTACCCTTCTCTTCAATGTATTCAGGATCATCAGCCCAACCAAAACCTCTCCTTACTGCCCATTCAACGCCTTCATCTAGTACTCTATTTAACTCGTCTATGCTTAACCTAACCTTGCCTGTACTACCAACACCTGAAGGAATGTTCCTAAATAGCTCATCTATTAAGGCTTTAAGCTTGGGTTTAACATCATTGTATGATAAATTAGTCCTAAGTAGTCTAACACCACAGTTAATGTCATAGCCTACGCCACCAGGCGATATAACGCCCTCATCAACCTCCATAGCAGCAACCCCACCTATGGGGAAACCGTAGCCTTGATGACCGTCAGGCATTACGTAAACAGCTAGCTGAACCCCAGGAAGGCATGCTACATTAGCTGCCTGTTGAAGTGTTAAATCCTCCCTCATCTTACTTAATAAGTAATCATCAGCGAATATTATGGCAGGCACCCTCATACAGGCCTTAGTACCCTTAGGAATTTCCCAAGTATAATCATCAATCTGTCTAAGATTAATCCTAGACATACCTCTAACCACCGTAAAGTAAAGATAAAGAAGCTAAAAAAGTTAAGCATGAATACAGCGATGCATGGCATCATCCATTTAGAACATGTAGGCATATGTTATTAGCTCTAAGTGCATTAAATCTTAGGAGGTGCATCTTGAGGTTAAGGAGGGTATATGTAGGTCTCATAAGGGATCATAAGACTAAGATTGGTAGGATAAAGGCTGTTATGGTGCGTGACTATGGTCGTGAGAGTAAGGTTAAGAATAGTAAGGGATGACAAGGTAATTGAGACAAGCGCCTTAGCCAATAGTGGTTATGAAGCAGAGACTCCGCAGCTTCTTGTACCAATTAAATTAGCTGAAAAGCTTTCGTTATGGCCTCCGAGTGGTGAGGTTAAGGAGTCAGAATTTGAGACTGCTGGTGGGCCCTTAAAGGTATGGGTAGTTCCTAGAGCATGTAGGGTTAAGGTCATTTCGGAGGACATTGAAGGTCCCGAAGTAGTTGGTGATATAGTCATATCACCATTAGCTGATGAAGTTCTAATCTGTGATAAAATGATAAGTGAACTACAGATAGCTTTAGAAGACGTAGGAAGAGGTCTTTGGAGATTTAGGTGGGAACCTAAGGATAGGCTTAGACGTAGTGAACCCCCTATATACTGGAAGTAAAGCCTAGATGAGAAATAACATTATGTAGATTATTTGTTGTAGCATATCCAAGATGCTAGTTAAGCTTACTTTAATGCCTACCGCTTCTCATTAATTTATAAGCTCTGCATAAATGTTTTGGGCAGTGGTTGAGGGTGTTAGGTAATGCCTACATGGCACTACTCCAGGAAGGATGTAGATCCAGCACGTAGTGCTAAAGCTATGATGTGGGATGCCCCTATATCCCTTAAGGAAGCTTATGAGATATTTAAGATAATTAGGGGTATGAAACTTAATGAAGCTGAAAAGCTCCTTGAGGAAGTCATTGCATTGAAAAAGCCCATCCCATACACT
>CAZUAD010000087.1:0-5478 GCA_964618155.1 uncultured Desulfurococcaceae archaeon | reverse complement strand
GATAATGACGCAGCATACTCTCCGTAATACTCACCTTTTAGTCTATGGGCTAGCCTCCAATCTAAGACTGCAGTAAACTTTCCTATTAAGTCACCTGCACCAGCAAGAAGTAACCTCTTCGGAGCACTAGCTATGATGTCAACATCAGCTATTATAGCTATGGGTGGTTTAGCCTTTACTGAGGTGAGCCTTCCCGTACCTCTTAATGAGACGAAGGGTGAGGCAACACCATCATGTGAGGCTGCTGTTGGTATGCTTATGAATTGAATATTTAGTTTAGCAGCTATGTACTTAGCTATATCTATTGACTTACCCCCACCTAGCCCTATAATTATGTCAGGCTTAAATTTACCTGCATACTCGAGTACTTCATTAGCTACATCTATAGTTGATGCCCTAACCTTAGATACTTCAACATCATATTCATCCCTATAGAGTTCATCTATAATGTGCTTCCCTACAATATCATAAACATGAGGACCTGTTACCATGAATATTTTATTACCTTTAACTAATTCCTTAACTATCCTACCGACTTCGTCAATAACTCCGTGTCCTACAATGACCTTTTTAGGTAATTCTATATAGTGTTTAAATAATTTGCTCACTCTAACCTAGCACCTCATATGCTTATGATTTTTAAGCTATAAACGTTATATGAGCATTTAAATTTACGTCTAAACTCTGAAGCGTAATGTTTAAAATTCGAGAAATGCTAAATAAGTCTTAAGTAGGAGTTAGGAGGGCGCAGGTAGTGAGGGTTTATAACGTACTTAAAGGTACAACGACCGTAGGTATTAGGACTAATAATGCTGTAATACTTGCTGCAGACAAAAGAGCGAGTAGTGGTTACTACGTAGCTCACAAGATGGTTAGAAAGATCGTTAAAATAGATGACCATATAGCGATGACTATATCAGGTCTTGTAGCTGATGCCCAAATGCTTGCCTCAATACTTCAATATATAGCTAAGGATTATAAGATACATACAGGTGTCCCGATACCTGTAAGAAATTTAGTTTCATACCTATCATTACTACTTAATAGTACAAAATATTATCCGTACATAGTCCAGCTACTCGTTGGCGGTTATGACGACTCACCCAAACTCTACTCTGTTGAATGGTTTGGTGACTATACTTTAGAAGATTACGCAGTCAGTGGTTCGGGTTCACCAATAGCTATAGGTATTATAGAATCAAATTATAGGAAGGACTTAAGCGTAGAGGAAGCAGTTAAGTTGGCCGTTGAAGCTGTTAAAGCCTCAATAAGGAGAGATGTTTTCACTGGAGAAGCTATAGATGTAGCAGTTATTACTCGTGAAGGTATCAAGATTATGAGCTTCTCGAGGTAGTTAAACCTATGGTAATAGTCGATAAGGTTAGAGCTAAAATTAGGGAGGAGATCTATAAGAAGATACCCCCTGAAGCTCAGTTAGTAAAGATAGAATTTGAAGGACCTGAGATAGCAATATATGTTAGAAACGTCAAGTTCATAATTGAACGAGAGGACATAGTTAAATCATTAGCTAAGACATTAAGAAAAAGGATAGTCGTTAGAGTTGATGAGGCAGCTAGACTTCCTCAAAGAGAGGCATTAAAGAAGATACTTTCGATACTACCTCAGGACGTACATGTTGAAGAGGATGATATAACATTTGATGAAGTATTAGGAGAGGTAGTTATTAAGACATCAGAACCTAGAAAGTTTTACCAAGATGATAAGCTACTTTATAGAATGATATTTCAACTAACAGGTTGGAGACCTGTAATTGTGCGTAAACCTCCATTAAAGTCTAAGATTTTAGAATCAACGCTTAGGTACATAATTGCCCAATCTGATGAAAGGATAAGAATATTGAGAGGTGTTGGTGAGCGTATTCATAGGGACGTATTATTTAAGGACCAATACGTTAGAATTACAGCCTTAGGAGGCTTCTTGGAGGTAGGTAGATCAGCAATTCTTGTTGAAACAGCGGAATCTAAAGTACTTCTTGACTTTGGCTTTAATCCTAGCGCACCATCACATAAGCAGGCAATGCCTAGACTCGATGCCATAGGGGTAAAGCCTGAAGAGATAGATGCTGTAGTGGTCACTCATGCCCATTTAGATCATTGTGGATTAATACCCTTCCTATTTAAATACGGCTATGATGGCCCCATATACACAACACAAGCTACTAGAGACTTAATGACATTACTACACCTAGATCTCCTTGAAATTTCGAGAAGGGAAGGTAAGGAATTACCTTTTGACTACAGAGATATAGAGAAAGCTTTACTTCACACAATACCTTTAAGATACGGTGAAGTGACTGATATAACGTCGGACATAAGACTGACATTATATGATGCAGGTCATGTACTAGGCTCAGCTATGGCTCACTTACACATAGGTAATGGCCTACATAACATAGTCTATACAAGTGATTTTAAGTTTGGTAGAACGAGACTGCTAAATAAAGCTAACACAACCTTCCCAAGAGTTGATACGCTCATTATGGAGTCAACGTATGGTGGTGTTACCCAAAAGTCTAGGGAAGAAGCTGAGGAGGAGCTAATTAGGCTAATTAAGAAGGCACTTGAGAGGAAAGGTAAGGTTTTAATACCGGCTTTAGCTGTGGGAAGAGCTCAAGAGGTTATGGTGGTAATAGCGTATGCCATGAACTCAGGTAAGCTACCAGAAGTTCCTGTCTATATAGAAGGTATGATAAATGAAGTAACAGCAATACATACAGCTTACCCCGAACTCTTATCGAGAGAAATTAGAGAGAAGATATATTCAGGTGAGAATCCGTTCATGCATAAGGCGTTCAAGATACTTGAGGGTAAGACAGCAAGGCTAGAGATAGTTGAGTCTGAAGAGCCGTGTATAATAATAGCTACATCAGGTATGCTTGCTGGAGGACCCGCCGTGGAGTACTTCAGATTAATGGCGCCAAACCCAAAGAATATGTTAATCTTCGTTAATTACCAGGTAGAAGGTACGTTAGGAAGGAAGGTTAAGGATGGTATGAAGCATGTAAACATCGTTGTTGGTGATAAGATAGAGACCGTCAGAGTTGAAATGGAGGTTCACGCTGTTGAGGGATTCTCAGGTCACTCAGACCATAGACAATTAATGGCGTTTCTAGCAAACATTAATCCTAAGCCTAAAAGGATAATATTAAACCATGGAGAACCTCAAGCAATAACAGCTCTAGCTAAGGCAATTAATAAGAGATTAAAGGGTAGGGCATTACCAGCAGATGTAGAACTATACGCTCCCAGAGTCCTAGATTCTATAGCCTTGGTTGTCTAGGTAATAGTAATCAGTAAAGTACATGCAGGTCTAATCTGCACACATAATTTTAGCTAAGAGTTCAGGATCTATGTTACCTCCCGTAACCATTATAATAACATTCTTACCTCTTAGCATATCCCTAATCTTCCAAGCAGCTGCAATGGCGGCTGCACCAGAAGGTTCAACAACCTGACCTAAGAATTTAATGATGATCTTTACAGCCCTAATTATCTCATCATCTCTAACTAATACTATATCGTCAATTTTGTCCTTCAGTATTTTGAAGGGGAGTTCGTAGGCTCTTGCTGTTGCTAGACCCTCAGCTATGGTATTGGCTACACCTGTAGCTACTAACCTACCTAACTTCCATGAGAGGTAGAAGCTCTTAGCGCCCTCAGCTTGCACTCCAATGACCTTAATAAATGGATCAACACTTTTAGCAACTATAACAGCTCCTGAAGCACCGGATCCACCACCTATAGGGTTGATTATTACATCAACGTTAGGTAGGTCCTCAATATTCTCCAAATGCATCGTGGCTACTCCCGCGTACAGGAGGGGTTCATTAACTCCATGCACGTAAAGTAAACCTTTTTTACTCGCTAATCTTTCAGCATACTCCCTAGCCTCTTCATATATCCTTCCATAGAACACTACCTCAGCACCGAGATCTCTTAGAGCTTCTACTTTGACCTTCGGAACCCCATGAGGCATTACAATAACCGCTTTAGCGCCTATGAGTGAAGCTGCATAAGCTATAGATTGACCGTGATTACCTGTTGAAGCAGTTATTAGACCTCGTTTAAGTGCCTCATCCTTTTTCACATTAACGAAGTATACGCCACCTCTGACCTTAAAGGCCTTAGTCGGTTGTAGGTTTTCTAACTTGAAGTAGGCATTAAAGCCTAAAATCCTTGATAACCTTCTGGAGTAGACTAAGGGGGTTCTAGGTAGATACTTACTCACTACACGTTTAGCTTTAAAGACGTCCCTTAACGTAGGTACCCAGAGTTTACTCAATAGTTCAACCCAAGTATTCCACATAATCAGGTATATTAAGTCAGCACCTATAGAGAAACTCCTTCACGACCTACTTCACTAATTAACCTCCTGATGCATTCATAGTCCTTACAAAAGACACCTACGTTCCCTATTTTTACGTTCCTTAAACCATACTTCCTCAAAATCTTGTAGGCATTAGTTATTTCGTTATAGGTAGGTTCTCTAAACGTTCTTAGCTTGAATTCAGGGAAGAATGCTAATAACATTACTGGAATCTCCTTATCTACTGAAGATAGTAATTTAGCAAAGCACTCGATCTCATCAACTTCAACTAAGGCTGGTATGTACAGTAAAACTACCTCTAACACAATCCCTAAATCTCTAATCATTGAAGGAAGTCTTAAAATCCATTTATTAGTCGTTCCACATAAGGTTTGGTACGTTGATTCATTGCAGGCCTTCATATCAAGCCATATAGAGTCTAATCCAGCTTCATATAGTAATTCAAGGTTTTTAGGAGTTAAGCCGTAGCCATTAGTTTCTATGTGTATCCACATGTCAGGAACCTCTCTCTTAATTAACTTAAACGTCTCAATATAGAATCTAGGTTGACAGTAAAGGTCTCCTCCAGTAAATGATACTATATTTCGTGCAGGCCCCCAACCTTGAGGTGAGAACACTACTTGCTCCGGTCTTAGCTTTCTAGGACAGAAGGGACCTGACCTACCAGTTAATTTACACATTCCGCAATGAGCGCATAGGTCAGATGCATGCCACATGGTAGCCCTGCTTCTTGGTTCTCGAACTGTTATGATCTCTGAGTACCTGATTACTAACTTAACTAGGTCTTCAGGTGAGTACCAACTACCTGTAGCTCTTTGTGTGAAGTACCAGCTATGGCACATAGCACATTGATGATTACAGCAACTCTGATAGACTGAGAGGTAATCCTCAGGTCTAGAGAGGACTACATCATAGATTAATCTGTGAATCTTACCATTAACTTCAAGCAAACCTGCAGAGCATGGCGGCATAAGATCACCATTAGGGGTACTAACTAAATTACCGCATGAAGGATAACCCTGAGCAGCTAAGACACACCTCACCTTAATACCCATAACTAAAATCGATGTCACAGAAAATAATGTAATAATCAACAAAATCTACCATTCGAGAACTAAGTGATATTAATAG
>CAZUAD010000086.1:0-5556 GCA_964618155.1 uncultured Desulfurococcaceae archaeon | reverse complement strand
TTATGAGTGTTGACTTACCAACCTTAGGTATACCAAATATAGCTACAGTTATTGGGGACTTACCAGCTACCTCCTTAATGGTTCTCCTTAAAACTCTAGTACCCTTCCTATCTCTAGCAGCAATATATACAGTCCTCACCCCCTCCCTTAATTCAAAATACTCCTTCCAACCCTCAGCAATACTCCTAGGTACTAAGTCCGACTTATTAAGAACTAGAATGAAAGGCATACCCCTCTTCCTAATAAGTGATTCAAGTCTAGGGCTACGAGTAGCTAAAGGATCCCTAATGTCAACCAGTTCTAATGCGACATCAGCTAGGTCGAGAAGCTCCTCAACCAATCTCCAACTAGCTAACCTCAAACTCTAGACCCTTAACTTAAGGATTTGAACCCTAAAATTCTATCATACTTAAGGTAATGAGTTAATGCCTTTAAACCTTAAGAATTTAATTCCCACACCTGAGCTATAGTATCTCTTAATAAATTCGTTATTATTGAGTAGTATAGATAGTTCCCAATTCCTAAGTGAAGGACATATGTAGCATCCAATCCTATAGAATCCCTTAAGGTATAACTTATTTAGGGGTAATCCGTTATATGTTAAGTAAAGATGAGTGTGTAATGCACTCCAAAGCTTTAAGGGATACACATTTATTATATTCTTACCCTCATACTCCATAAAACTCTTTCTTGACCTACCTATAGACTCAGCATCCCTATCTCCTAGAACCAACAATATCCTCTTATTCCTAAAGTAATTATTGATTACTGACCTAATTGATGCTTTCTTAAGACCTGTACACCACCTACTATTATGTGTTGGTAGTGAATGGCCTAATTCAAGTTCCTCACTAACAGGAGCTCTTACGTATATGTAGTTAATTCCTAGTTTCCTACTAACAGACTCGATATACTCTATATTTTCATGAAAATCGACACCAGTGTCTGAGTATATCGCTATGACATTAGACCTACCAAATGCTTTAATGGCTAAGAGCAGCGCTACGGTACTATCCTTACCACCAGACCAAGGTATAATGACTTGATCTACACCATCCTCAAAGGTCTTAAGTAGTTTCAGACTTATCTCCTCATAAGTTTTCAATACTTCAACATTAAGTGATAATGTATGCTCTAAATTAACGTTACGATACTCAATATCGGTAGTTTCCTTACTTATTACATCGGGTTTATAGCCCATGTCTGAGAATCTTATAACGGCTACTTTCCTATCCCCTAAATAAATATCGTGAATACCTCCATGCTTTCTGATCAGTAAAACAAAATCACTATGTAATTCTAAATCGATGATCTTCTCTAAGTGTTTAACCCCATCTTGAGTTAATGGGAATACATCATGCAATGGGTTAACTATGTCCTTACTCAGTAGTTTGTCTTCTGATACCTTAGCCTTGTATGCATTAACTTCTGGTTCCCAACCTACAGACATTCTAAATTTTACTCTAGCTTGGTTAATGTACTTAGATATTTCACTGAGAGTTGCGTGCCTAACTTCAGTTTTAGGAATTAATGCTGTAGCTACATGAGGTAGTGCGTCAAGGTGGAGGTAATCCTCAGTATTGTAGTCTCTACGACCAGTTAGGACTATGTTAAAGGTGTCTCTATCCTTTATTAACTCATTTACTCTATCCCAGAACTTACTACCTCTAACACCACCTACGTGTATGACTTCACTAATAACTCCTTCATGAAATCTTTCAATGGTCGCCCTTACAGCTGAGGCATCAGTACTACTCCTAACTATGACCCTTAACATACTTACCTAGGAGCCCCACACATTACTTATAAGGTTAAGTAGGATATAATGTTTAGATGAAGAACGCGCTCTTCGCTGAGGTATGATGAAGAGCCATCAAACTGATCCTAGGTAGGGCAACATACATGTGAGTCCATTATATGTACGTACTCACTATCAGTTATTATTGATGATCCGTAAACCTTTCTTAACACTCTAGGATTCATTACTTCATCCACATCTCCATAAATGTAAAAACCTCTACCTAAGAGTAGGATTTTCCGTGTAAACTTCAATAGCAGTGAAGGATTATGACTGGTAACTATGATTAATTTCTTACTAGATAGCTGACCTATCAACTTAGCTATTTCAGCCCTACCTATAGGGTCTATTGCTGATAGAGGTTCATCTAATAGGAGTATCGGTGGGTCATGAGCGAGAGCTCTTGCAATGAATACTCTCTGCCTCTGACCACCACTTAACTCCCATATATTACTATTCATTATTGACTCATCAAGACCTACAGCCTTCAATAACTCCTTTATGAAGGCTTTGATATCATTACTAGTGCTCTTGATTCTAATCTTAAGTGATGTTCTTAGAAATTCGTAAACACTCATAGGATAATTATTACTGGATTGTAGTGTGAGTTGAGGTACGTACCCTAAGAACTTACCAGCCCTGCTTGGGTTACCAGTAACGTTAACGCCATTTATAATTACGTAGCCTTTCATGGGTTTAATTAGTCCTGCTAGGACCTTAAGTAATGTGGTCTTACCTACACCGTTAGGTCCTAAGAACTGTATTAAGCCTGGACCTTCAGCCCTAAAGTTCAAGTCCTTAATAACTTCAAAACCATTATATCCTGCAGTAAGATCTCTAACCTCTATGTGGTACCTCATATTCTTGATGTTATTTATACCCATCATTACTACCCAATACATATTCTTCTGTGCACAGAGCGTTTAAAGATTTAAATGAAGTGTGCACAGGTTATGAGTAGGGAGTTATGACATTATCGAAGATTATGAATGCTGTTGTGATGTTATTGATAGTGTTGATTACAGTATTTCCTCAAGTCGTCTCAACTAGTAATGGAGTTAGAATAGTTGTAACATTTGACTACTTAAAGTATGATATTAAGCCATTACTTTGCCCAAATGATGTTATCTACTCTTTAGTACCACCTGGTGTTGATCCTCATGACTACGAGTTAAGACCTAACGATATTAAAATACTAAAAACATCAGATATCATCATATCAACAGCACACGCACCCTTTGAGATTAAGATTAGAGAGCTATACCTGCATGGCGAGTTAGGTAATACAACGTTGATAGAGATCCCACATATAAACGGTATGAAGATATACATGAACCCATCACTTAATAAACCTAATTTACATGCCGTAACATATGACCCTAACAACCTAATTGTATTCATTAAATCCGTAGTGAAAATGCTAGTAAAGCTTAGACCAGAGTGTAAACATATATACATAACTAATATGGAGAAAGTAATTAATGAAATAAGAAACGTAATGTCTCAAGCCCCAAGACTCAACTTAAGAGGTATAGGGTTATCACCACTAACACAGTATGCTGTATCATGGCTTGGTATAAACGTAACTTACCTACTAATTAAAGAGCATGGAGTTCCGATATTACCTCAAGACCTAAAAGTCATTGAGGAATTAGCGAAGAGAGGAGATGTTGATGTGGTCATTGTAGTAGCTTCAAGCATTACGAAGAATTCCACGAGATTAGCGTATGGATCCGATGTACTGCTAGAGCTAGCGCGTAAGTATTCATTAAGTGTTATCTATGTCCCATCTCCATTGATACCTAACAGCACCATGTCTAAGCTGATATTTATATTAGATCAAGTCAGGTCAACAGCTATTAATGTAAGTAGAGGTGTTAGGGGAATTAATAGAGTTGGTATAAGTGAAATTACGAAAGTTACAACATTCCTGCTAGTATTAATGATATTTGGAGCATTAGCTTACATATTTAAAATACATGGTAAGTTATTGAATAGAGTAACATTAGCATTACTAGTTGGTGGTGCTCTATACTCATCCATAGTTATTTCAATGTCGTATGACGTAAAGTGGGTTCTAGTATTTGCTTGTGCAGGCATATCTTACGGTGTATTGAGTAGTCTAGTAGCTGCTAGAAGGTTATACTTCCTTGCAGGTGCTTCACCCCATGCTGCTTTATTAGCTGCTGTATTGAGTATAGCATTAACATCAATAATAGGTATTAACACGTACTTCTGGGCATTACTTCTGGGTATAGCCCTACTCTACATTGCTGGTTTCATGATATATAGAGGACTTGACGCAGATATTGCTACAAGCGTATTCGTATCACTTACTTCGGCTTTAAGTGTTATAGCTATATACTTCATACTAACGAACTTTAGGTATAGTGCTGATGTACTCTCAATAATTGTTGGTAACCCATTGCTCATCTCCTGGTTTGATGTCTTATTTTTGATAGCTTTAACTCTTGCTATAATATTGCCTATACTGTTGACCTACTATGAGAATGTATACGTAGGTATCGATAGAGAGGATGCCATTACTTCAGGATCTAGGTTATGGCTCTACGATTTAATAACCTTTACGGCGCTTGCATTAGCTACTGTAGGTATTATAAAGGTTGTTGGTTTCGTGCTTGAGCACGTATTAATTTTATTACCTGGCTCCATAGCTATAGCCAGCTCAAGGAACTCTAAGGAAGCATTACTAACTAGCTTAATCATATCATTAAGTATGGCATTACTAGGTTTAAATATGGCATCAATATTTAATATAGCACCATCAGGCATGATCGGTCTACTACTCCTCATAACCTATGTAATGACCTTAGCACTCAGGAAGAAATAGGGAGTATGGACTAGAAACATTAAGTTTTTAGTTCTTATAAGCTAGGTTACTCAGTAAGGTTATGGTAGGCCCGCGACACCTGCGTGACAGGGCCGTAAGGCCCAGGATGATCGCAGGGTCCTTAACTAATGAGGTTTAAGCCTATCTTAAATGCCTTTAAGTTCATTTCAGCATTCTTCATAGTACTTAATACTTCCTTAAGACTTGCCTCATCAACGTACCCTAACTTAGAAAGCACACCTAAAGCTACTATGTTTACCAGCCCTCTACAGCCATGTCTTTCAGCCTCTCTATTCATGGGTAGGATGGTTGAATTAGGTGGTGGATTAGGGACTAAATCCTCATCAACTATTACATAGTTGCCTCTAAACCCCTTCTTGACACATTCCTTATACCCGTTTTGATGTAATATAACTATGACGTCATACTCGTCATTGAAGGGGCAGGTTATAGGCTTATCACTATATACAACCCAGGCAATAACAGCACCACCTCTAACCTCTGCACCGTAACTCTGTAGTTGTGATACGTAGTAGCCTTGCCTATATAGTGCTTGCGCTAAGACTGTTGAAGCAAATACTATGCCTTGACCTCCCATCCCAGCTATTAATATGCTACGATCCCTCATGAGAAATCGCCCTCCTAACATATTCTTTATAGAGCTCCACATATCCAGGTTTATCCTCAGCCTTAAGAACACCAATACCTATTTTACCCTCTCTTGAATACCTATCTAAATCATTAGGATCCTTAACCCTCACACCCAGATTTAGTAGCTCTTTAATTACCTCGCCAGCCCTCTTACCTAACCTCCTAGCAACATAGGTGATACATGGTGCTACTACCTCTATAAATCTGAACCCCCTTCTATATCTTGATAATGCATCCTTTATACTATTCTTTAAGT
>CAZUAD010000085.1:4815-5663 GCA_964618155.1 uncultured Desulfurococcaceae archaeon | reverse complement strand
TTATAGGTGATTTGACGGAATGGTTAAGAAGGAGAGCTAGAGAATCGTTAGAGATTGCTCTGAGGGCTAACTTAAAGTACAGGGTGAGATTAGGGTTGCCACCAAGACCTCCAAAACCTCCTTTGAAAACCGATGGTATTGTAAGATGTTCGTTATGTGTTAATGAGTGCGCTATACCGCCTAATGGTAAAGGCTTTTGTGGGTTGTGGTTTAATGATGGTGGTAGATTAAGACCCATTGTAGGTCATAATAACGCTGTCGTCTTATGGTACCTAGACCCACTACCTACAAATTGTGTTGCAACACCCGTCTGTCCTGCAGCTAGTGAGGTCGGTTACCCAGACTATAGTCCTGTGAAGGGACCTGAATACGGATACTATAATCTTGCAGTATTCTTTGCTGGGTGCAGCTTAGACTGCATATTCTGCCAAAATTGGGAGCATAAGGACATGATAAGTAATGATAAGTTAAGAGCGAAGTACCTAAGAAGCCTTAACGATCTCGTCGAGAGCGCTATCAGTGATGATAGGATAACCTGTGTATGTTACTTTGGTGGTGATCCAGGCCCACATGCTATTTACGCCATAAACGCCTCACGTAAGATACTAGAATACGCCAGGAAGAAGGGGGCAATTAAGAGGATATGTTGGGAGACTAATGGACTCGAAAATCCAGCTATAATGAGGGAAATGGCTAAGTTAAGTCTTGAAAGCGGCGGTATAGTAAAGGTGGACTGGAAGGCATGGACTCCCTCAATATATGAAGCCTTAACAGGAATTGACGGCTTCAAAGCTGTTGAAAGAATTAAGGTAAATGTCAAATTAGTTGCTGAAATGGGTAAGAAGAGA
>CAZUAD010000085.1:3766-4805 GCA_964618155.1 uncultured Desulfurococcaceae archaeon | reverse complement strand
ATTAGTACGCTCCTAGTGCCTGGCTACGTAGATGCTGATGAAGTAGCTAACATAGCTAAGTTTATAGCTTCAATAAATCCCGAAATACCTTATGTACTACTAGCCTTTCACCCCGATCATTTATTGAGGGACCTACCTCCAACAAGCATTAATCACGCAGTTAGTGCATATAATGAAGCACTAAGGGCCGGTCTTAAGCATATATTCGTAGGTAATAAGTGGTTGCTAGGTAACTACTACTAAGCCATTATATGGTCAAACATAATAATTGATTACTTCATTAAGTATGGTATAAGCCTCATCACCTAAAACCCTCTCAGCAAGCTTCATGAATGCTTCTAAAGTTGGGTTACGTCTAACGTCCTTAGCTATTCTAAGTAATTCGGGTTTAGACTTGGCTATCTCCCTAATTATCTCATTAAGTATTCTCATACCATCAGAATTTAAGACACCCCTTCTCCCGAAGTATCTTGAATAACTCCTCAGGATTAATCTTACGTAATCCCTAATCTCTTTATCACCCATACCTTAAACCTCAGCTTAACCCTACCCTTTCTAAGAACTCGTTAACTATATCTTTTATTGTGGGTCCCTCAATAATCTTAAGCTCCCATCTAACCTTGACAACAGGTTTATCTATCTTAATAACCTTACTTATATCAGCAGGAGAACCTATTATTACTACATCAGCATCGGCTCTCCTAATAGTTTCCTCTAGATCTCTTAATTGCTCCTTCGTATAACCTGTTGATGGTACCACCTCCTTCATATGTGGGTATTCCTCATACATTCTCTTAATTATGCCTACTGCATAAGGTCTAGGGTCTACGATCTCAGTTGCTTCATATTTTAGCGCTGCGACATAGCCAGCACCATAGGGTAATGAACCATGAGTTACTGAAGGTGAGTCCTCAATTACTAAGGCTCTTTTACCCTTAATTAACTCAGGTCTATCTACAATGACCTCCATGTCTGCTAAGGTAATCTTAGCTTTAGGATTCACGTTTTTAATATTCCTTATAATTTCCTTAATATTCTT
>CAZUAD010000085.1:1891-3756 GCA_964618155.1 uncultured Desulfurococcaceae archaeon | reverse complement strand
CTCAGCTTGACTAACTTTATTTATTATTACTACATCAGCAAGTCTAACGTTAATCTCTCCTGGATATGACTTAATCTCCTGTCCTGGCCTCATGGCGTCAGCAACGGTTACATGGTAATCGGGTTTAAAGAACGGGGTATCATTATTACCGCCATCCCATAGTATCACCTGGCCTAACTCCTCAGCCTTCGTAAGCACTTCGCCATAATCAACACCTGCTAATACCTTAACCCTCATTCTTAAGTAATGCTCATACTCCTCTCTTTCCTCAATGGTTACACCCCACTTATCTAAATCCTTAACATTCTCGAAGAGCTGGACCTTCATTTTACTAAGATCTCCGTAAGCCATTGGATGTCTAACAACAACCAAGTTTATGTTTTTATTCATTAATTCTCTAACTATAGCCCTAGATACCGTGGACTTGCCCGATCCTGTCCTAACGGCTGTTACAGCAATCACTGGTCTTATGGATTTAAGGCTTGTCTCATGTGGTGAGAGAAGTCTAAATGAAGCACCCGCAGCTAATACCTCTGAAGCCACCCTACCTAGCTCCTCATAGGTTATATCACTATAGGAGAGTATGACCTCATCAATCTTCAACTCTCTTATTAACTTACCTAAGTCCTTAAATGGTATAATGGGTATGCCGTTAGGATATAATGATCCAGCTAGTTCCCTAGGGTACCTACGCCTCTCAACACCGGGGATTTGAGTAAATGCAAAAGCAACTACCTCATACTCAGAATTGTCCCTGAATAAGACGTTAAAATTATGAAAGTCCCTACCACCTGCACCAAGTATTAGTATGCGGCGTCTCATGTAATCCCTACTACATATCTCACGCTAACTATAAAAAATATTCATTTCTGAAATAAAATATATTTCATGTAGATACCTTGCTTTAGGAGTCATGTATGAATCTTTTGGAATTTAAAACTTTATATTAGGTGTTAGCGATTCTGGTTCCTTACTCTTAATCAAGGATGCTACTCTAAGAGCTAAATACGCATCATTAAGATTAGGTGCTTCAGGAATTTCTTGACCTTTTATCCTATTTATAAAGGCTCTAAGTTCACGCTTTAATGGTTCCTCACCCTCAACTCTATATGTTTTTACTCCATTAGGGTTGTTTATGGTTATGAATCTATTAACGTAGTCAGCATTGACGTAGACATCCTTAAAGACAATACTTACTCTTCTCACCTTTACTGGCAAGTTGCCGTCAGTTAAGTAACTAACTAATGTATTTCCATATGTTAGCACGGCATGTAGTGTCTGCGTTACCGTACCTTCAACTTCAAGTACTGTTACGGACTTAATGCTCCACTTATGTCTACCTAGCAGGTATAGTGTTAAGTCAATATCGTGAATAGTTAAATCGAAGACTATTGGATAAACTCTTAATCTCTCTGGTCTTCTCGAGAGTCTCTGAAATTCCATAAATTTAGGTAAACCGTATATTGTAATTAACCTCTTCAACTCATCTGTAACCGGATCAAAACGTACAATAAAACCTGGCTGAACAACAACACCTGAGGCCTTTCTTTCCTCTTCAAGCTCTAATACGTCATCGGGGTTAAGAGCTACAGGTTTTTCAACAAATACATTTATTTTTGATGTTATGAAATACTTCGCTACCTCTATAAGCTTATCTATAGGTACAGCTATAGCTACGGCCTTAACACCCAAAGAGGCTATATCCTCGAGCCTATCAGTATACACTTCAACATCAAACCTCTTTGCTACATCTTGAGCTCTCTTAATATTAACATCAGCTACCGCAGCTAGCTTAACTAAGCCTTCAGATTCAAGCTCTCTTAAAGCTCTAACTATGTTGGTACCCCAACGACCTACACCTACTA
>CAZUAD010000085.1:0-1881 GCA_964618155.1 uncultured Desulfurococcaceae archaeon | reverse complement strand
ATAGGTATTCTTCCCACGGAAAAACACCTAACTAAGTGTGAGGGAGCTCCTAATTAATGTAGTGATGTGTGAAAGACCTAGGTAGGACATCAGAGCTTGCGTGGATCATCATTAATTCAGGCTCCAGATCACTCATCACTAGCTTCAATCCTAATACCTACACCAACTAAAAACTTAGTCATATTCTTAAATATTACTTCTCTAACGTAATCTACGTCAACTTCTTTAATCTCAGCAATAATACTTAATGCCTCAGGAATTAGTGAAGGATCAAGCCTTAATCCCCTGTACTCATAGGGACCATCAGATTCTGTCAGCATGATTTCTAAAGGTGCTTTTTCAACTACGCTTCTCATCTTTCTTTGAATCTTTATAGCAGCATTAACTCCTATAAAGTAACCTAAAGACTCTATGTCTTTAAGTAAATCTGTAGGACCTGTATACCAATGTATTATGGCATACCTGATGTCATTTTTAGATATTAAATCAATGACCTCTCTCCATGCACCTGCTGCATGAATGGATAGACCTAAATTTAAGTCCTTAGCTATGTCAATGAACTTCTTAAATATCTCAAGCTGTTTATTAAATGTATGAGGTACGAACTTCTTATCTAATCCAATCTCACCTAGTATCTTTACCTCAGAAGTGAGTGCTAACACCTTCTCTAACTCATCGGTACTAACTTCATTAATTTCCCACGGGTGAATACCTATTGCAGGTATTACATTACTGCATCTTGAGGCTAAGCTTAAAGTCCTAAGTGACGATTCATAATCATCGGATACCGCTAAGTATAGGTAATTACTATTTCTACATAGTTTATCGACAACCTCATCGCTATATTCATAGAGATGTATGTGGGAGTCAACTAACATCATGTCTATTTACCTAGGAGGTTCTACTTTAACATAACCTAAGTTGAATTCTTGAAGTAATTTTAGTGCTCTAGGACTAATTCTTGGAGATGCAATAACACCCCTAACGTCTACACCCAATGACTTATAGTATTCAACATACCTTCTCAACTGATATACAGCATCGATATCTGCTAGCGATCTCTTAACCTCAACTATGAGTAACCTACCTTGCTTATCTCTCAAAATTACGTCTATCCTACCATGAGGTGTGCTTACCTCTCTTGATACTAGGTGTGACCCTTCCTCAACTATTGAGGGATTACTGGCTATGAGGTCTATCATATCTTTCTCGGCACCTTCAAGTATGAATTTAGCGGTTGTTAACCTTGATACTAAGACGTAAGCTTCCTTCTCTATTAATATTTTAAGTTCCTCCCTAGGTCTAATCCTTATTGCTGTTAACACTAACTTACCATTACTTACACTTGTAATTATGTGAGCTTGAGGCTGCCAATTAATTGGCTCACGTCCCTTACCTTCATGGACAAGTACCGTACCATCCTCCTTAATAATTATTAACCTGCGAGCTAATCCTGCTCTACTACTCGCTCTACCTTTATACTCTATGCTACACCTGCTTATGATGACTATTGTAGCTACCTTACTATACTTACGTATGATCTGTTCAAGATCCTCAATACCTACATTTCCAGAAAATTCAATCATCCCTTAAAAATCCCTCGTGCAACCTCAATAATTAATTTAACAGCCTCACTTAAGGGCATATCTGGTAATGTTGTTGAAGCGGCTTCAGCATGACCTCCGAATCTTCCTTTAAGCTTGCTTGATAGGACTTGACATATCTTATATGCTCTATCGGTTAATGACCTTGCTGTTACAACAATTTTACTCTCCTCCTTTCTAATTAATATTACATCAGTCCTATTCATTCTTGAAAATTCAGTAGCTGCTATACCTAGAAGTCCTGCATATATCCTTGATTCTGGTAGATCTAACGTAA
>CAZUAD010000084.1:0-5719 GCA_964618155.1 uncultured Desulfurococcaceae archaeon | reverse complement strand
GAGTAGAGTTAGGAGTGTAGTAGGAGGTATTAGTTCATTAATGAAGGGTGCTCAAGAGGAGTTTAAGGTATTTGGTAGGCATGTCTATGGTAATCTATATGAGTGCGATCCAAGAATTCTTTCAAATGCTGATGAATTAAAGAGGATAGTGACTGAAGCAGCTAAGATTGGCAATATGACATTACTGGACATTAAGTACTGGGTTATAAACCCCGGTGTAAGCCTTATTGCAATAATACTTGAATCACACATAGCGATACATACATGGCCCGAATACGGCTTCGCAACAGTTGACGTTTATTCATGCGGTAGGCACACAAAACCTGAAGAGGCGTTTAAGTATATAGCTAAATCATTAAAGGCAAAAAGATATGAATATAGAATAGCTGACAGATCTCTCTATGATTAAAAACGTAATGCTTAATCATAAATACTTTCTTAACTCACTAATCATTCTATATCCTAAGTTAATGTCTCCGTAAGTTGATAAATAAAGAGCTCTAATCCTGTCCAATGAACTTAATATACTTAATATCAGGTCAATGTTCTTTTCAATAAGTAATTCATAGTCTTCTTTCTTGATTAACTCGACTAATTCTTTATTATACACCACAATACCTATAGACTTTAACCCTTCTAAGTGCTTCGCACTAAGAATTGGAGCGTATGAGGGGATTAAGGGAATATCATGCGTAAGTTCATCTGTTAATTCGCTTACAAATTCCTTAATAGTATTAGCATTATAAACTGGCTGGAAAATTAAGAACTCAGCACCTGCAATTACCTTTCTCATAGTCCTTAAGACTTCAATAACTTTATACTTTGAGTTTGGATTAGCTATAGCACCGTAGTGAGCCTGTCTAGGGACGTCTACAATGCTACCTTTAACATTAATACCTAAATCAGTAAATAACCTTAGAGCATAAATGGCCCTTGTGGAATCCAATTCAAAGAATGCTGTACCGCTTCTAGGCCAATCCCCAGTTACTATCAAGAAATTCCTTATACCTACAGATATCAGAGTAGCTACATCACTTAATAGGTTACTCAATGTCCTATCCCTTAACGCTATATTAACCACAATATCTCCTACATCGGTTTCATCCATTAAAACCTTAGATATAAGAAATGGATTATATGATGGTATACCTAAAGGAGAGTCAGTAACTGCGAGAACTATATCATTACCCTTAAAGGCTTTTAAATCACTGATTATAGTATTCAAATCCCTACCCAGGGGTAAAACAACCTCATATACAATTAATCTATCACCATTCAGTAACCTCTTATAGAAATTAGTTAATGGTCTCTTAATTACAGGAAAGTAATCCCTTATTCTGAACCTATTATCAAGTATTGGAGCGTAGAATATTTTCCTAATAATCTCATTGTTAAGTCTACTAAATACCTCAATAAATACACATGTACCATTAACTTCACACTTAGAGTCTCTATACCCTCCACATGGCCCATTAATTACCCTTTTAGGACAGCGATACATAATTACCTAAATATGTAAGTATGGTCACACCTATTTAATCTCTAAAGAGATTACATTGTGGTATGACTTCAATAGGGATCATAGGAGGAGGTATAGCAGGACTTCTCATAGCTTCTTCACTACTAAATAAAGGATTTAATATTACAGTTTACGAGGAACATAAATCTATAGGTCTTCCAAGACATTGTACGGGATTAATAAGTGCTAAAGTTCTTAAGGAGTTAGAGGGGATAGCAAGATTAAGTTTCAGGGATATTATAATAGGTAAATTTAATGAATACCATATTAATCTAATATACGATGTTAAGAATGTAAGGAGGGTAATTAGCTTAAGATTTCATGACCATATTTATATGATTGATAGGGTAATGATTGAGAAGGTAATAGCTGAAGAAATTAATTCTTCTGGGGCTTTAATTAATCTAAAGACTTACGTAGATGCTGTTCATATAGCGAATAACAAGAAGGTTTTCGTAAGGTACTTAAGGAGAGTAGGTACACATGTAGTAAGTCATGATCATGTTATTATTAGTGAAGGTGCAAAAAGGGTATTGGTTAAAAAGTTAGGATTATGTAAAAGCGTAAGGAACCTTAACGCATTACAGGCGATAGTTAAGACAAGCTTAAGACATGATCTTAATTACGTTAATGTACTGACGTACAACCGTAATAAACACTTCTTCTCCTGGATTGTGCCTCTGAGCGAACATGAGCTTCTAATAGGGTTAGCTGATTTTAAAAACATGAAATATGTCTATAATACGTTAAAATTATTAATGAAGCTCTATGTAGGGAATATATTAAGAGTAGGTGATTATAAGGTAGTGAAGTTCTTTAGCGGTTTAATCCCGCTTGACGTTGGCGAATGCAGCTTAGGCTATAGGAACATCTTCGTTATTGGGGATGCATCTTCACTTATAAAGCCATTAAGTGGTGGCGGCTTATATGTAATAGTTAATCAAGTTAAGGCATTAACTGATACGTTTAATCTCAGCACCCCAAGTGTAGGTTACTACGTTGATAAATTGATGGAATTACGTAAGACGTTAAGCATGCAGAGAACTATTAAGAAAATCATTGATATCTTAGGGGGGTATTGGAGGATAGCTAATCTGGCTCCATTAAAGAGTTTTAAAGTTTATATAGAAGATTATGATAAGCTTAGGCCTATGATTTCTTACTCTTTCTTAAGCCTTCTAAGAACTCTTTTAAGATCTTGATATTCCATTCATGCTTACTTCTCCTACGCTTATCTATAGGTATACCTAACTTCTTAGCTTTCTCAACAGTTAAGCCTGCACCTTCTATTTCAGCGATGCTAAAACCTCTACCTACTCTTAAACCATGTTCTATTCCTCTATCCTTTACTAAAATAGGCTTCTTAACTAAGGGTTTAGGTTTCTCGCTCATGTCCATAACCCCCTAAAGTTTTTATGTGCGGCTCTTTAAGCCTTAACTCTACCTGGAACTAATGTTTTAAGGCTAAGCCTAAATACTGTTTGGTGGTATAAATGCAACAACCTATTCATATAAAGGCGAGGAAGGGTGACATAGCTGAAAGGGTAATAGTAGCTGGAGACCCAGCACGTGTTGAGCAAGTAAGTAAAGAGTTACTTATTGATGTCAAGCTTGTAAATACTAATAGAGGTTTCATAGCTTATACAGGCAAATACGATGGTGTTCCAGTATCTATAGTAGTTCACGGAGTTGGCGTCCCTTCATCTGTATTAGTCCTTGAAGAGCTAATAATGTTAGGGGCTAAGGCAATCGTTCGACTAGGTTCGTGTGGTGCGATGATAAAGGGCATGAGAATAGGTGATATTGTAATACCTACAGCAGCTGCGTATTATCCTGGTGGTGCTTACTACCAATATATGGGCGAACATGCATGCGCACCTACGGCACCAGATTTTGAGTTACTTAAGAATCTTGTCGAAGCTGCTGAGGAGATGAGGATCAAGTACTACTTAGGCCCCATATTAACAAGTGATGCTTTTTATGCTGAAGACCCTCAATTCGCTAAGCGCTGGGCTTCAAGGGGGGTCTTAGCTGTTGAAATGGAATGTTCTGGACTATTCATGATAGGTCACATGAGAGGTGTTAAGGTTGCAGCAATACTTGTTGTCAGTGACTCACTTGTTGAAGATTTAGGATTCGCAGGTGCTGAAGAACTTAGGGAATACGCGTTAAAGGCAGCAAGGATAACTCTTGAAGCATTGAAGAGAGTCAAGGTCTAGACCCATAATACTTGGTAATACAGTAAGTAATACTGGGATACTAGCATCTCTCTCATAACTTAGGCAGACAATTATTAGTATGTAACTAACCTACTGAAACTTGAGGCAGACTGAAAGTATGAATAGAATCGAAGAGATAATTGAAAGTGAGTTAAAAGGCCCCTCCGTTTTTATAGATGAGTCTAAACTCTATCCTGAATATATACCAGAGAGATTACCACATAGAGAGGAGCAGATAAGGCAGTTATCAAGATTATTTAAGCCTCTGATACTGCAGCCAGGAAGTACAAGCGTAAAAGCACTTTTAGCAGGTCCCATAGGTTCAGGAAAGACTGTAACGTCAATAGTATTCGGGATGGAGTTCTCAAAGCTAGCTGAAGTTAAAGGTGTTAAACTTAAGTACGTACACATAAACTGCTCTAAATCTAATAATCCTTCAAGTATCTTTAGAGAGATTAAGAACCAGCTAGGACTCTCCATTCCTGACCGAGGACTTTCAGCAACAGAGCTAGCTAATTCCATACTCAATATACTCAATAGAGAGAATATGTACGTCATTGTAGCATTTGATGAATTTGACTACTTCCTTAAATCAGCAAAGCCTGATGAAAGGTATTTAATTGTGAGATTTTATGATGTATTTGAGGAGGATATTAAGAGATTAAGTTTTATATACATAATAAGAGGTACACCAGCGTATATAAGTAGCTTAGTTGATGAAATGACAGGTAGCTACTTAATGAAGAACATGGTTATATTTGAACCATATAAAGCTAAAGAACTTTACGATATTCTAAAGGATAGAGTTGAGTTAGCTTTCTATCCCGGTGTTATATCAGATGAAGTTCTTGAATACATCTCTCAGTTAATAGGTATTGACACAGGCGGTGATGGTAATGCAAGGAAAGCTCTTGCAGTTCTTCATGCTGCCGGAAAGCTTGCTGAAAAAGAGATTTCTGAAGGCAAAGCTGCTAGAGTAACAATAGACCATGTAAGGGCTGTCTTCATGCAAGAATATCCGCTACTGGTTAATGTTTTAGATAGCCTCTACTACTTACCCCTACATGAACTCTTAATATTTAAGGCCATAGCATTGGCATTACTCAAAACAGGTGAAGACTATGTTCCAATAGGTTATGTGGAATCAATCTATAAGGAACTTTGTGAGGAGCTAGGTGAGAAACCCAGAGGACACACTAAAGTATACATGTACGTTACTGACTTAAGAAATAGAGGCCTAATAATGACAAAAACAAGTATGAAGGGTAAGAGAGGTCGTAGTACGTATATAGGATTTGGTATGGTGCCCCTAGAAAACCTGCTTGAAAGGTTAGATAAGTTAATTAAGGAAAGGAGGTTAGTAAGGTAATGAATAATGTGAGGATTGAAGACATATTCTCTAGTAAGGGTAGGGTAAAGATCCTAAAAGCTATATTTGAGAATGGTGAGTTAAATCTGTCTAAGATAATAAGGCTCACAGGCCTTAATTATAAAGTTGTATCAAGGCATATTGAGTACTTAAAGAGTAAGGGGATAATTGAGGAGTTTGTTTTAGGTAGGGTTAGGATTTATAGACCTAACTGGCTTAATCCTAAAGTAAGGGTTATTGAGGAATTCATTAGGATGTTTGAGGGGTAAATTATAGTTAAACTACTTCTTAAAGAATACCTCAAGACCACCTTTTGTTTCTCTCTCCTTCTTCTTCCTTGCTCTTGGCCTTTCTTTAACCTTCTCCTTAGTCGTAACTTCTATCTTCTCCTCAACCTTAACTTTCCTTTCATGCTTTACTGCTTCCTTTCTTATTTCTTCTCGAATGCTATTAGCTAGTTTTATAATTAAGTTAGCATTCTTAGGTGATAGAAACTTTATCATTGAGTCTGAGAGGTTTAATCCAACACTTAGTGCTGCCGCATATTTTGGATTTAACTCAAATATCGCTTTTAAGTAGGGAATTACATCTGACTTTGCAACTCTCTTAGAT
>CAZUAD010000083.1:0-5822 GCA_964618155.1 uncultured Desulfurococcaceae archaeon | reverse complement strand
GGTATTGTTGCAAGACTTAATGCTAGGGCTTCAGTATTGGCTGCAGGTAACCCTAAGAGGGGTAGGTACATACCTACATTAGGCTTATCAGAAAACATAAACTTACCAGTAACCATACTTTCAAGATTTGACCTCATATTCGTATTAAAGGACGTAGCTGAGATAAATTGGGATAGATCACTTGTTAAATACGTCCTTAAGATACATGAAACATTTGCTAAAACAGAACCTGAAATACCTCCTGACCTACTTAGGAAGTACATAGCCTATGCTAGAAAGTATGTTAAGCCTAAATTAACAGAGGAGGCTGAGAAACTAATCATGGAGTACTACATAGAGTTGAGAAAGAAGAGTGCTGAAAATCCTGAAGCACCACTAGCGATAACTACTAGACAGTTAGAAGCATTAATAAGATTAGCTGAAGCTCATGCAAGGATGGCGTTAAAGGATAAGGTTGAAGCTGAGGATGCGGCTGAGGCTGTAAGGCTTATGAATACTGTCTTGGAGAGAGTAGGTATGGATGTTGAGACGGGTACCTTAGATATAGATACCATAATGGTAGGTAAGCCTAAGAGTCTTAGGGAGAAGGAGATAGCGATCCTGAATATAATTAAGGACTACTCGGCAGAGGATGAAGAGAGGAAATGCATTAAGTTAAAGAAGCTCAAGAGCTATGCCGAAAAGTTAGGTATAGATGAGCACACATTGGAAAGAATAATAAGAAGTTTAAGAAGAAGTGGCGATATAATAGAACTAAGACCTGGATGCTACGCTCCTGTTGAATAGGAGTCAATAATACCTTTAAACCCCCACATGAATTCTGGGAAGGGTTTGAGTATGTGTGAACTAGTGATAAGGCTTAGTAGTGGAAAGGAGGTACCTATAAATGAGGATACTCTAGCCATTATCTATAAATACATAAGATCTGAATATACATTAGAAGCTCTAGCAAGAGATTTAGGTTTAGAAAGCTGGGAGGAGGCTTACGAATTCGTTAAGAAATTACCTGCATGGCTTGCCTGGACACCTTCATCCTTTTTTGAGTACACGAAAAGAAAGATATGTGGAGAAGGGAAGTAAGAAATTTAGATACATAGTTACCACAGCATACGGCAAAGAACTACAAGGTGAGTTAGAACTAGGCGATGCATTACTACCTTACGACTTCAATCTTAAGATATCCTATACTCCGTTTAAGGGAGTATTAGTTTTAGATACGTCGGTTGAGTTTAAGGAGCTTATGAGAATACTCCTTGAACATCCTCCATCAACTATTAGAAGAATTGTTAAAGTTGATGTATGTTGTAGTATTGATCAAAACCTAACTAAATGTGTAGAGTCTTATCTATTAAAGGTTAGAGGAAAGTACCATAAGGTACTATTTGGTAGGAAGGGCTCACTTAAGCATGAACTTCTTAAAATAGTTGAGCTAGTAGCTTTAAAGTATAGGTCTAGTGAAAAAGTTCTAAATGTACTTCACATAGAGCCTATAGATCATGAAGTATGTTTAGGACTTATGGGTTTAGGTGAGGATAAGTTCCATGTGTTAAGGGATAAGAAGATTCGTGAGATCTTAAGCAATACCTAAATAAACTTCCCTAAGTATTAGGTAGGGGGTAATTGTATGGGTGAGATTAAGAGGTTTGAAGTAGTGGATATACCCATTCCTGAGGGGTGTAATGTCATAATAGCACATTCCCACTTCATTAAGACTGTTGAGGATGTTTATGAAGCATTAATCACATCAGTACCTAATATAAGGTTCGGTGTTGCATTTGTTGAAGCTAGTGGAAAGAGACTAGTTAGGGTTGAAGGTAACGATAACGAATTAAAAAAGCTTGCTGCCGATGTCGCACTTAAGATAGGTGCTGGACATGTATTGGTAATATACATAAGGAATGCTTGGCCTATTAATGTACTTAATGCTCTAAAGAACGTTCAGGAAATCACTAGAATATATACAGCAACAGCTAACCCACTTCAAGTCATAGTTGCTGAAACTAATCAAGGTAGAGGTGTTATAGGAGTCGTCGACGGCTTCACACCCTTAGGAGTTGAAGGAGACGAGGATATTAAGGAGAGAATGGAATTCCTTAGGAAGATAGGGTATAAGAGATAACACTAAAGTCGGTGTATGGTTTTGGTTAAATTTATATTAACATGTTTTAAAAGTGAGAAGCTCTCCATTGATAACTTAGTTGAGATAACACTTTATAAAAAGTCGTTCTCCCAAGTACTTAAGCTAAGTGGTAGTAAGATTAATCCTCATTCTAATGATGATAAGCTGTATGAGCTAGTTAAGGAACATGTTTACGGTAAGGAATGCAACTACTTTATACTTGAATGTGGAAGCTCTAAGTGCCCTGAAGGATTTAATGCTATAGCTGCACTACTTACTGGTAAAAGCTTTAACATTACTTTATACCCAATCCCAGCAAGAGTGTTCCGCATCGACTTACTGAGAAGTGAGGAAAAAGAAGAGGTTAAAGGAGAGAATATCTTGATAACTAATGAACTTAAGAAGATTAAGTCCTTAGAGATTAACGATGAGCTCTATGTACTTAATACTGATGTTAAAATGTTAAGTAAGAACGTAATTTTTGACGCTATAAGGATATGTACAGAATATGGTGATAGAGTTATCATATTAGAGAGGGCTAGAGAGGAGATTAGACAGGAGAGAAGGAAGAGGAAAAGAAGGAGAAAAAAGAGGAGGAGGTTAAAGAAGAAGAGCTAAGATAGCCTTTTGGGCATGAAGCCTGTTTTCAGCTTGATCCCACACCACTGACCAAGGACCATCGATTACTTCATCGACTACCTCTAACCCTCTTCTTGCTGGTAGGCAGTGCATAAATATGGCGTCAGGCTTAGCTAGCTTCATTAGTTCAACTGTAACTTTAAACTTGCTTAAGTCCTTAATTCTCCTCTCAGCTTCAGCTTCCTGACCCATACTAACCCATACGTCAGTATAGACTACATCAACACCTTTCACAGCATCCTCAGGCTCCCTAACTATCTCCACATAAACGTTGTTTTTCTCAGCTTCCTCAAGAGCTATCTTAAGTATTTGAGGATCAGGATCATAGCCTTTAGCTGTTGCTATCCTCATGTTATTGCCTAACTTAACTGCTGCAAGTAGGAGTGAGTGAAGAACGTTATCTGCACCATCACCTAGGAAGGCAATGTTAAGACCTGAATACCTACCCTTCTTTTCCCATATGGTCAGCATGTCACCTATTGCTTGACATGGATGCTCCTTATCAGTTAAAGCATTTATTACAGGTATTGTTGCATACTTCGCTAACTCTACCAAATCTTCATGCCTATAAAGCCTAGCAGCTATACCGTGGACATACCTACTTAGAACTTTAGCGGTATCGGCTATGGTTTCTCCACGTGCTAACTGCATTTCTTGCCAAGTTAAACTTATAACATCCCCTCCTAACTGCTTCATAGCAACTTCAAAACTTACTCTAGTCCTCGTACTTGGCTTCTGAAATATTAGAAGTAATGTTTTACCTCTAAGGAGAGGGATGTAGATTTCTCCAGCATAATATCTTTCCTTAAAGTTTTTCGCGGTATGCAGGATGAACCTAAGTTCCTCACTACTTAAATCAGCTATTGATATAAGGTCACGACCTTTAAGTAACTTCATTCTTAATCCCGTAACGATATATGTGATAACCCTAAAATATTAAAGGTAATTAGATTACACTAAATCGGTAATGAACTAAATGAAAAATACTGCTACAATAATCGAGTTATGTAGGCCTAGGAGAGGCGTAAAACCTAAGTTTACACCCTACCATGTACTTCAGGCTCTAATTCTACTAACTGAGAGGCCCTACGGTAGGATTGAACTTAGTAAGAAGTTAGGATTAGGTGAGGCAAGTACTAGAACTCTAATTAATAGACTTAAGAATAAAGGATTGGTCTATATAGATAAGGTAGCAGGTACGGTTCTTACTGAAGATGGTAAAAGCCTTGTAAGGGATATAATGAAAATTATTCATCTAATAGGAGAGATTGATGTAAGTAGATATTGTGCTGAGTGTAAGGGTTTTGGTGCTATTATAAGGAAGGGCTTAAGCATAGTAAAGAGTGTAGGCGTTCTTGAGCTAAGGGATATGGTTGTAAGAGAAGGTGCTTATGGAGCATTAATACTTACGTTTAAAGGTAACAAGCTCCTATTACCGCTTTCAAGGGACTTCTACGAGGAGTTTAAGGATCCCAAATTAATTGAGGGTATTAGAAGTGCGGTAGAGTTAAAAGAAGGTGATGTAATAATAATAGCTTTATGTAAGGGACCTTTAGAATGTTCATTACCTCTTCTTAACGCCATAGTCAATCTGCTAAGTACACATAATTAAATGGGGATATTAGTATGGGCATAAAATATGGAATAGCCTTCTATAGTGGCGGTAAAGATTCGCATTATGCCATAATTAAGGCGTTAATGGACGGTATAGTGGTTAAGTACATACTTACTGTAAACCCTCAGAGAATAGACTCGTGGATGTTTCATGCAGTAAATACTAAGTGGGTTAAACTACATTCAAGAGCTATGAGCTTACCAATTATAGAGTTAAGAGTGAGTGGTTTAAAGGAAATTGAACTAAATGAATTAAGGAGTCAGATTAAAGACTATATTGACATGCTCAAGCATAGTAACATCGAGTATTTGGTAAGTGGCGCTGTTGCCTCAAGATATCAAAAAGAGCGTCTAGATGCATTAGCTGAAGAACTTGAATTAAAGCATTATACCCCCCTCTGGGGCTTAAATCCTTTAAAGGTATTGAATGAGGAGTTAGATACTCTAAGCTTCATCTTCGTAGCTATACAGGCTTATGGATTAAATCCCTCATTATTAGGTAAAGTCGTGAGTAAAGATGATTTAACCCTCATGGAGAAATACTATAAAGATCTAGGTGTAAATCCTATTGGTGAGGGTGGGGAGTTTGAAACATTTGTAATTAAATCTCCCCTCTTCAGAGGTAAGGGCATAAGTATAAGAAAGGCAGAACTTGTATGGAATCCTTACCAGTGGTCGGGTTATTACGTTATATTGGATGCTTCACTTATTTAGTTATTATTCGTTCATGAGTTAAGTTACTTCCTCTTAAACCATGCTTCTAAACCTTTTACACCAGCCTTTATATGTTCCCTGTAAGCCTTCCTGAGACGTTCTAATGCGTTCTTAACCCTGGTTTCAGAGAAGTCATGCTCATCAACCAATATCCTTATTACCTCCTCCTCATTAGGTTCCCTCCAGTTTAGCTTATAGTCCGTAGTTATGTTGGGCTTAAGGAATAGCTCCCTAATCTTAGTAGGCTCTATAGGGAATCTAGCTGTAGGTAATGATCTTATAGCTTTCTCTATACTTCCATGCGTTCTTATCAATGTTAAAGCTGTTTTCGGTCCGACTCCTTTAACACCATCTGGATTATAGTCTGTTCCCAATAATATGGCGATGTCTATTAATTGTTCACGACTTACCCTCAACAGTTTGAGTAAAGTGTTTAATTCAATTAACTCAGGCTTTATCTCTATGTAGACATCCCTCCTAGGTAATTTTCTCTTACCAGATATCGTTAGGTTTCTAATGAGTCTAGGAGCACCAAAGAGTAGAGAGTCGTAGTCTTGTGATGCAGCTGCCCATGCGTCACCTTTATAAGCCATGAATGCTGCCTGTGCCTCACCCTCTGATGGTGCTTGAACCCATGGTACCCCCATCGCACTTAAAAGCCTTTTAGCGTCTTCGACCATATCGTTGGTTAGCTCAGCTATCAGCTAAGCTAACCAACGATATGGTCGAAGACGCT
>CAZUAD010000082.1:1377-5823 GCA_964618155.1 uncultured Desulfurococcaceae archaeon | reverse complement strand
CTATGTCTATGGAGCCATCAGTCGTTAATCCTCTGTACCTCTTTTTAGCTTCGGTAAAGAAGACCCTCTTATATAGCTTGTCAACCTTAATTTCTAGGCCTAACTCTTCTTGAACCCTCTTAATGAATTCTTTAATCTTTGCTTCATCATACGTAACAAAGAGTGAGTCAGTATCGCCGTATATGACTTTAAGTCCTAACGACTTAGCTATATCTATAGCCCTCCTTATGGTCTCCCTACCTAGTGCAGTAACTGCTTCAGCACCTTCCCTAAAGTACCATCTAGCACCAACCCATCCCATGTATCCGTAGGAGGCGTTAGCTAGTACCTTAAGGGCTTTCTGCCTTTCATCCAATACCCTATACTCTGGTGAATCCTTAGGTAGCTTCTTCATCTCCTCCCTAACCTTCTTCCTAAGCTTTAGGAGGGTCTCTAAAACCATCTTGTAGAATCCAGGAGGATGCTTTCTAAACCTATAGCCTAGACCCGGAATTATGTAGCACTCCTCCTCGCTACATTCACCGTAAACGAATGTGTCGGGGCCTATGTTGTACTTTATCATCAGGTTAGGGTACATAGCACTAAAGTCTAGGACCGCTATGTTCTCATGAACACCCCTCTCAGGCTCTAAAACTATGGCCCCTCTATAAGGTTCGTAAGGTCTTTCAACCCTATTAGGTACTAATTCATTAAACTTATATGCAGCCCTCATTAAGTACCATTCAAGTCTAAAGCCAACTGAAGCAGCTCCAACCTGATCTAATGGTAGTCCCGTAAGGCTTGAGAGCTGCATTGCAAATGGTAGGAATTTCTCCGCTAAACCCATAGTTGAAACAACGTCGTCTCTAGCATACTTTAGAAGAATATCCCTCTTACCCTTATCATCCCAGTACTTATAGAGTTCATACCATGGAATTAGAACCCTCTCACTCTTCTTCATAATGCCTAGGTAGTCAGATACCTCTTCTAAGGACTTAATCTTAACTTCAGGAATCTCCTCTGCAAAATTATAGAGATCAACATTTAACCTACCAGGAACTGATATGTGACCATAAACTGATGTTCTAGGAATACCACCTCTAACCCTACCTACGTCTAACTGAATACCTAATACATTCGATCTCTGAAGTAAGTAAGGCCAATCAAATCCATTACTGTTGTAACCTACGATTATGTCTGGATCATAATCGTGTACATACCTAATGAATTCCTTGATTAAGTCATAATCAGGCTTTTCAGCATCATCTTTAGCAAGTAATTGCTTAACCTCACCCTCTGAATTCATTAGTGATACTATGATTATGGGGTCCTTATCATGCCTAGGAGCACCTCTAGGATTGTAGACCTCTATATCAAATGCTAATACCTTTAGCTTTGGCGGTAAGCTTATGTCTAGCTTCTTGAACGTACCATCCTTAACTCTATATACCTCCTCAACTCTGTACTTCCCCTCCTTAAATGGGCCTTCAACTTCAACTTCATACCATGTACATGGGGTTATATCCTTATCTATTAAGTACCTCATCGCAAATCTTATATCGGCTTCAAGAACCTCCTTAACTCCCTTAATCCTTTTAACCTCCTCCCTATACTCCCTGACATGTTCAGGTATCATAGTGACAACTCTTACTGCTTTAACGGGCCTTCCATAGTACTTCTTGTCTACTACCTCAACCTTAATTATTGGTGATGCACCTTTACTTAAGAGCTTAATCCTATTAGCAATATCTTGGGGGTTATACCCTTCTTCAGGTAGTACGTAGAAGTAAGGTCTAAATGTATCATCCTTTATTACTATCCTCTTACCATCATCCTTAACCCCCCAGAGTATTATTACTGGAACACGTCCTGATACCTCATAGCTTGCATCGAGTAAGTAGAACCTTATCCTCACAACTCCCTAGCCCATACTATAGGTAGCTTCAATACTGATAAATAGTAGTCCACTCAACACTAGCTACTTAAGCTTAAGAGCTAGGTATGAAGCTAACTCCTTAGACTTCCTAAATACTACATCCATATTCAGATACTCCCATAATCCAAATCTTCCGTGAACTATTATGTTATACTTATTAAGGGTGTCCCTTACCTCACTTAATACCTTACTCCTAAGTTCATCATATATCACGTAAGCATTACGCCATCTAGTTACATCATATACCTCAACATACCTACTGTTCTTTAATATGCCTATATATTCCAGATCCTCAATGACCTTATTAACGATACTGTAATTACTGACATTAGTTGCCTCATCCGGATCCCTAAACGTTATTTCAGTAATGAGTGAGACAGCCCCTTTAGGTGCATTATACGGTGAGTAGTTGCTTAAGAAGGCAAATCTATGGAAAATGATATCCTCCTTAGGTACGTAAACCCAGTGATATGGTGGTGCATCTCCCTTAAACCCCAACGAGACAACTACTAAGGGTACGGCCCTCAATAATCTTAAGTTACTACTCATTTTACCTAGTATAGGTCTAAACATCTCTGCAGATTCATTTAATGGTGATGTGGAAACAACATACATACACCCTATAACATCCTTAGATGTCTCAATGATATTGTAGTTATTATCATGTAAGACTCTTATTGCTTCCTCGCTGCATCTTAAATTTAAGCCTTTAATGCTACTAATGAGCGAGTTTATGAGAGCGTAAATCCCCCCTCTTAATGGGTAGTAGAATATTAGTTGGTGCTTATAGCCCTCAGTTTCTAAGCCTACTGCTGACTTCATTATATCCTCTAAGGGTGGGTTAGGTACTCTACCACCAACCCACTCAAGACTTATAGTTCTTAAATCAGTCTTCCATAGCTTCTCATTGTAAGGTCTTAAGTAGGTATCTGTAATGCATTTACCGAATACATAGTACATCCACTCAAGAAAGTTATGCGGCTCTTTAACCTTACCTAACAATCTATTTATATATGCCTGAATAACATCTCTAAGACATTCAAACCTCTTCTGCGGTGGTAAGTCCTTCAACCCATTCTCGAAGGGGTATTTTATGAATAACCCATCTAATAGTATCTTTGAATTCCTCCTATGCTTAACGTAGTTGCCGTTAAGTATGTATAACATTTCATTGAGTATTTCCTTGTCCTTTGAGAATATTATATGTGAACCACCTACATCGAATGTGTATCCCCTGATGTGCTTTGTAGTGAGTAGTCCTCCAGGTACTTCTGACTTCTCTATTATCACTACATCTTTAACCCCTAGACTTACTAGGTAGTATGCAAGCGATAGTCCTGCTAGTCCTCCTCCTATGATGCATAGTTTATAGAACTTCAATTCCTCACGTCCTTATATTAGGTGAGGGTATGCTTATATCATTAACGTTTAATACGTAGCTAAGGGTAAGTAATTTAATGTTTAATGCTTAAGTTATTCTCGGGTTAAGTTCGTGGAGAGGGTTAGGACTGGTATTGAGCCTTTAGACTTCGGCATTCCTGAAGGAATACCTAGGACTTCAACTATAATCATTGCTGGAGCAGCAGGTACTGGTAAGTCCGTGTTTCTTGTTCACATAGCTAAGAATTTCATGGAGCGTGGTGAGAAGGTTGTATACCTAACTTTGGATGACTCACCTAAGGCAATCTTAGAGATGTTTAAAAGTTTTGGTTGGGATGTTAGAGGGTACGTTAGTAAGGGCCTACTACTATTAATTGACGGCTTCTCATTCAGGCTTAAGGGGTTTAAGGTTGAGAAGCGTATTGAGGGTGTTGTTAGGGAGGTTAGACCTGATGACCTAGATAGGCTACTCTACGTTCTTATTGAGGTTGTTGATAGTAATGGGCTTAAGAATTCAGGTCTACTGGTTATTGACTCTCTTAATGAGCTAATGTTTAGGTTTGATTTAACGCAGGTTCTTGACTTCGTAAGAAGTGTTAGAGCTGTTATATCTAAGGGTAGGGGTGTTATATCGCTCATAACACTTCACACATCAACGGAATCGCTAAGGGAGTTGGCTGCACATCTTGAGTACTTGGTTGACGGTGTTATAGCTACTAGAATAGAACCTGACCTCCAGGAGTTAGGGATACCTGTTAAGCAGTTAATGGTTAGGAAGATGAGGGGTGCTCCAACTAACCCATTATGGATTCCATACGTAATAGTTAGTGATGGTATTAGGGGTGTAGATCCGAATAAGCTAGCATCGCTAATAAGGTCTAAGTTAAGGCAGGCACTAATAACGACTAAGGGTGGTAGTGGTTAGGTTGCTTAAGGTCAGGATAACGGTAAGTAGTGATTGTGACCTATGCGGTCTATGTGTTAGGTACTGCCCTACGGACGTATTCTCGATTGTAGGTGGTAAACTCGAGGTTCGTAGTGAGAGATGTATATACTGTAAGGGATGTGAGCCTCTATGCCCTAAAAAGGCAATAAAGGTTCAACTACTAGATGAGGGGTTAAGGATAGAAGTACATAAGGCGTTAATATAG
>CAZUAD010000082.1:0-1367 GCA_964618155.1 uncultured Desulfurococcaceae archaeon | reverse complement strand
TTCAAATCCCGCCCCCGGCGCCAAAACTCTATAACACTCTCCTTACACCTTAGTCACCAGTACTACTTCTCAAGTCCTAATTGTATGGTTGATAAGCACTTCATGCAATTACGGGGTGAAGCACTGAGTGTACATCTTTAGTGATAGTTAATCTGGTCAAGAATTCTTTATAAGGGTATGATGTGGGGTCGTTGTGGAGAGGTTATTAAAGGAGACTTAAATCTGGTGACCTTCGAGCCTCCCTCATTCAGCGTACATAATGTGAGGGTTCATAGAACTCAAGTCGTAGCTGACGACTCAAGCGTATACCTATCTATAGGGCTCTTCGTTAGTGAGGTTTTAGTGATGTGGCACCGCCTACTCAATTTAAATTAAATTCTGATATCTCAATGTCTAAGGAGCTCCTTAAGTACTTAAAGGGCCGTATAGGTTGGGGCTTCTCAGTCATCCACCCTAAGGTTAAGGAGGGAGTTTAAGAATAGAGCGTAGATTCTGGCCTAAAGACTTAACCCTATCCCCAACCTCCAAGGATGAGATAGAGGTTAGGGGTAAGCTAATCACTAAGATAGTCTATGAGGTAATGACGTATGAAGTAATGAGACTAAGGTTAAGTGACGGGCGTAGGATTTTGCGTGATGTCTCTTTGGTATTGTAGGTGGTGGTTATTTGTTGTGTTTTAGGGGCTATAGCGTCGCTATATCTTCTTTGTTGTTTTGTACTTTAGCTTTGGGTTGGTCATTGCTCTTGGAGGGGTGTATACTATGTGTGTTTTGCCGCTGTTAGAGAGTGGTGTGATTTAAGTAATGGCTTAGCAGGCCGGATAGCACATCATTGGCACATATTTAAGGTGTAATTCTGTATTAAGTGATTGGGATGCTATGGTAGGTAGCGATATAAGCGTTAGGCTTGCGGCGCTTGATGACGTTAAGGGAATTGTGAATGTTCATTGTTCATCTATTGCTAGATGGGTTAGACGTATTAATGGTGGGGAAGTTGAGGTTGGTTATGAGGATCTTAGTGTTGTTGAGCGTTGGGCTCACGGAGGCCCATGGATGAGTATTGAAACCTGTGCTATACACTTAAATTACCTACTTACGTGGAATCAGTACCCCCTTGTTGCACTCATTGGGGGCAGGGTCGTAGGTGAGTTAGAGCTGTATATAGGCTACGAGGAGGGATTACTGGGTAACCACGGCTTCATAGACGTTCTTGAAGTTCATAAAGACTTTAGAGGGCGTGGTATTGGCCGTAGACTTGTTGAAGAAGCTATAAAGGTGTCAGAAGGGAAAGGGTGTGAGACAATAGCGGTTTGGCCTGATCCTGAAGCAGTAGACTTCTACAGGAGATGCGGCATAAGTAATATAGCT
>CAZUAD010000081.1:0-5930 GCA_964618155.1 uncultured Desulfurococcaceae archaeon | reverse complement strand
ACCTTCAACACCCGATTTATGGCCTGGACATACAGCTGAAGGCGAACTTGGGTTAACTTATGAGCAAATAGATGAAGTACTTTATAGGGTATTTGATGAGGGTATACCTCCAAGTGAAGTTCCTAGAATTACTGGTATCCCAGCTTATGTTGTTGAGAGAGTTATGGAGTTGCATAGGAAGTCTGAACATAAGAGATCCCCTTTGAAAGCTCCATTTAAGTCCTTCAAAGAGCTGATGTAGTTTTAATTAATAATTTATAGAATTACTGAATAATAACTCTAACATTACTGAAGGCTATCCAAGGTATTATTGAGGATCTAACGGTTTTTACCTCCTTGCTTAAGTACTCTATCCTCTTGATTAGCTTCCAGATGTTGCCAGCCAACATTACTCCTTTTAATGCCTTCATCTCACCCTTGCTTACGATCCATGAGGGGTTAGCTACAACACTGAACTCACCTGTTTCAGGATTACTACTATGTGCTCCTTGAATATCAGCTACAAGTACAGCTCTTTCACATTTATTAATGTAGGACTCAATGCTTTCAGTACCACAAGATATTATGAAATTACTAAATCCTATACTCGGTTGAGTAGCGTATGAAGCTCTAACAGCATTACCTGTAGACTGTTTTTCAGCTCTACGACCCCAGTATGTATCGTATATGAACCCCCTCAAAACACCTCTAACAATGAGCTCTGTTCTCCTCTTGGGTACGCCTTCACCATCAAATTTAGAGGTAGCTGGCCCTCCCGGTACAAGTCCGTCATCAACAACGGTAAACGTTTTTAAAGCTATTTGAGTACCTTCCTTACCCTTTAGCGGAGACCTATTTCTTATGACGTTATCACCTCTTAGAGCAGGTTTTAACGTATAATTAAATAGCGTAGCTAGTGCCTCAGGCTCTAGAACTACATCGTAGGTTCCTATGCCTATCTTTATTGGTTTAAGAGCCTTTAACGCCTTATCGACAACTCTTTCAACTAAAACCTTAACATCACATTCACTAACTCTATGTATGCATGACTCATATATGGATGGCGTAGTGTATCCCGCCTCGTTAGCAACAACTTCTACACCTAAGAATGTTGAGGTACCTTTATCATTACCGTGGACACCATTACTATTAACTATTACATGCTCATACATGCTATAGGAGAGGCCAGCATAGACTACAGTTATCCTCTTATCCCTTAACGCATAATCAAGAACCTCCCTAACTCTTTCAACAGCATCACTAGCAGTTCGCTGAGCTAGTGCATCCGAGAATACGTTACTAGGTGTTGTATAAGTGAAAGGCCCTCCTGGAAATCCCCTCCAAAACTTATCCTCAGGAGTACCTTTAGCTACGTTAAGTGCATACTCAACAGCGCTTATCAAGGAGTCTGAATCAAGTCTGTTCGTATATGAGAATCCAACCTTCTTACCTATCGCAACCCTAATCCCTACACCAATCTCGCGAAGCTCCGTCGCTGTGTGTAGCTTATTATTATGAATTAATGCCTCAGCTGATCTTGTATGAACAGCGTAAACCTCAACTTCTGTTGCACCTCTATTCAATGATTTCTCTATAATGTAGTCAGCAACGCTATACAGTTCATCAACAATATTACTCATAACATTAAGTACCCGACAATTTATCCAATACTGGCTTTAAGTAGGTTAGCACTTATGAGTAAAGTAATACCTACTTAACTATAACTTAGCTACACCTAAACACCTTATCCCTAATATCCTTTGGTACTCTAAGCTGATTTACCTTATAGAGGGCTACCGAGACCACCTCATTAAGTCTTAATAATTCATTTAGTGAGTTAGGACCTATGTCGCTAAATCCAAGCCCTTTAACATACTTAAACGTAGCTAATGCTTTACCATCAAGTAATAGTATGTAGTAGGACCCCTTACTCGATCTAATATATAGCAAGTATGCACCTACACCAACCCCTTCGATAATCTTAGTAAGGATATCGCTTAGCAAGCCTGCTGTACCACCAAGATGTATCGTAGGTTTTAGTAAGTACTTTATAACTTCCTTATTTAATCTTAGGTAATCACTAACGTCCTTAAACTCTTTACATAATTCCAAAGGAAACTTTACCTCGGATTCAGTATGTGGAATCAATTCCTTAATCTCAACTTCACATTCACTACACACTACATCCGCTAACATGTTTAAGCACTTAGTTCCCTCAATAGTTAGTGAAGGGTTTCTTGATGACATAAACTTACAGTAAGTTATCGTTAAGTCAACTACGTCTAAGGTAACGGTAATGGTCTCATCACTAACCCTACACTTCATGTGGATCCTAGCATTCGCTACTTGAGACATAATCTTTGATGCAATAGTGGCTAAGTTTTCCTTACTAAACCTCACATACTAAACCCTTTAAAGAATGTTTAAGTAAGTAATAAATCTAAGACCTCAATTCAATGCTGTAATGAGTATTAATAGGGTTTTAATACCTACTTTTAAATTAGAACCCTGTCTAGGTGGTATGTAGAGGTAGTGTGTAGCTCATGGATCTCGATGAAGTGACTAAGAAGTACTATAAGAGACTGCATATATTTCCTCGTCTCTACGTACTTAGCTGTATATACGTAGCCTTACTCTTGGCATTAAGTGTAATCAATAGTAACGGCATTGCCAACATACCTTTAAGTATCATGCAATACTTTATGATAGGAGCATCATTACCTCTGCTTTACTCTATATTACTAATAACTAAGGTGTTTAACGTTAAGAGGGTGTTAGCGCTATCCCTCGTAGTGATAATTTCATCACTACCTGCTGAAATAATTTTTTATAGACTAACTGAACTAAAGGGTGTAGGATTACTTGCTGATTCAGGTTTTATCTTCATTATATTAACAGTTTTTGTTAACCCTGTTGCAGCAGCCTTGTTTTCTGTTGTACCTACGCTAATAGTATTTCACTTAGTTAATAACATGGTACATACTATGATCACCAATAATTTATTCATTACCTCATTAACTGCCCAATCCTTATCACTTACTATAGGTGTGATCTACATTGCCTTCCTAGAGCACTTAGGTAGAGATTATGGTTATTCACCCGTACGTATTATGAGGGCATTTCTAAATACATGGTTTACAGGTAATCCGCTAAAGTTAGAGAATGAGTTTAGGAAGTTTACGTCCGTTGAGGACTTAAAGGTTAAGGTCATCTTAATTAAGAGAGAATTTACTGAAACAATAGCGCTAATATTTCCTACGTTACATTATGGACCCTTTAGGAATGTAGGCTCTGCTAGGTTTATTTATCATCTTGAATCATACTTAGAACCTAGAATAAAGCCCTTCATATTCCATACTCCAGGATCACATGAACATAACCTAGTTAGTTCAGAGGATTCGGAAAGGATTGCTAAGTTAATTCATAACGCTATAGATGAGGTGTATAAGATTGAAGCTAAACTAGATCTATGTAGACCATATAGAGTTAGCTTAAGTAATGGTTGGGAAGCATTCGTATTAAATGGTCCTACCTTCATAGCACTCCTAGTAGTTAATAAACTTGTAGGTAATGACGACCTACCATACGAGTTATGGAATTATATTGAGGGTATTGAGATTAAGGGAAGAGGCCCCATTATTAAAGCAATAGCTGATTCCCACTCATTTAAGGGGGATAAAGAGGTAGCTATTAAGGACTTAAAGAACCTCATAGATAAAGCAGTAAGTAAATACTCATGTCATGAAGGTGAAGAATTCTTTGTAGGTTATGGTGAGGGCACCGCATCATTAAGTGAATGTAGGGGATTATGTAATAGCTTAGTGAGAGTGCTAACCTTTAGGTTTAAGGACGGTAAGAGGTATGCCTTGGTATACATTTATGGTAATAACATGGAGGGAGAGTTTAGGAAATTACTTGAAAATGAAATTAGGAACCTTCATAATATAACTGACGTAGAGATAGTAACTCCTGATGACCACAGTTGTGCAGCGTCGATTAAGGAGTCACCATATGATATAGTAAGCTATTGCAAGTCTCTTGTTGAGGCAGTTAAGCAAGCACTTAGTGAAGCAGTAAGTAATGAGTCTAAGGCTAAATATTCAACACTTGAAGTAATAATTAAGAACGTAAGATTCGTAGGGAGTAAGATATTCGATATAGCTTATAGCCTTAAATTCATAGGTAGAGAGGCGGAGCGTGTCCTCCTGTTCATAATATTGCTACTAAACGTATTACCCGTAATATTTACCTTCATTTTGTAGTCAGAGAGCAAAGTGCTTGGCTTGCTTAAGACCTTATGCAATTATAGAGGATGAAGGGAATAAGTACTCGTAGGACGTAGGTAATACGGTGTGAGGAGTGTTTAAGGGTGACTACATAATAATTAAGGATCCACTACACGGCTACATTAAAGTATACCCCCACGAGAAATGCGTTGTTGATTCACCAGCATTTCAGAGGCTTAGAAGGCTTAAACAATTACCAGCAGCTCATTACGTATACCCAGGTGCTGTACATACGAGATTCTCACACTCACTTGGAGTAATGCATGTAGCGGGGGAATTTGCTCAATTTGCTTTCTCTAGATTGGATATTGATAGGTCAGAGTTAGAAAGACTTGTAATGATATCTAGACTCATAGGGCTTCTCCACGATGTAGGTCATGGACCATTCTCTCATACCTTTGAAGATCATATACTCATTAAATATAATGTTAATCATGAAGTCATGGGCGGAAGAATAGTAAGGGAGGATCCAGTAATTAGTAAGTGCTTCGACGAATTCATAGAAAAGGAATATGGTTTAAGTGCTGATATTATGGGTAAGATCATTGAAGCACCAACAATTGATGTATGGCCCTTAACCTCTTACATCGTTGGTGATGTTAATGAGAAGACACTATACTACATAATTAAGGGTCCCTACAGCGCTGATTTAATAGACTATATTCTTAGAGATTCTCTATATACTGGCGCTAATTATGGATTAGGTCTTGACTGGGCAAGACTGCTTCATAACTCAATACCGCGTGGTGATAAAATATACTTAGAGTATAAGGCTAAGGATGTACTTGATCATTTACTAATAGCTAGACTTTACATGTTTAAAACAGTATATTTCCATAAGACAGCACGCGCTTTTGATAAGGTAATAGGTGATTTACTTGAAAAAGCTGATAATGTGTTAAATTTCGGCGAGGCTGTAGATAATGTAAGTAAGTATATTCTGCTTGATGATGACTACGTAATTTCACATCCCGAGATTAGAAAATTGGATGAGGCTAAGTACTTATTAAATAGAATTGTCCCCTATAAGGTCATCTATGAATCTATGGAGCCCATTCATGGAAGTATATCAGCACTAGTTAAATTCATCAAGAAGGTTGCTGAGGAGAACTTAATATTAAAGCTAAGGGAGTTTGGAGCAAATGTTGATGCAAGCGCTATATTCATCGACACACCTAAATTACCCACAAACCCCATGTTTGAAGATCTTGAAATAGGTTTCATAATGCCCGATGGTACTGTAGAACTTAAGTCTGTAAGAGATACAGCTATAGGGCTAATGCCTAAGGAGATAGCCTTCTTTAGAGTTTACCTACACGTTAAGTACGCTAAATTCATAGATATGGCCAAGACAATAGCCACAACAATATTTAGTGGGCGTGAGCTAAGATCCTTCTACTAATATCTTAACACTTCAACACCTAATCTTACCTTCATGGTTAATTGAGCATAGAGAGCCATAGCAGTTTCGACCTCATTCTGCCTATTTGGAGTTAAAGCTATAACACATCCACCTCCACCCGCCCCAGTTAGTTTAGAACCTAAAGCACCAGCGTTTCTTGCTGCATATACGAGTTCATTCAACTTCCTATTAGAGACTCCAAGAGCATCAAGTAGTCCGTGATTAACGTTCATCAATTCACCGAGAGTTACTAAGTCATAATT
>CAZUAD010000080.1:0-6065 GCA_964618155.1 uncultured Desulfurococcaceae archaeon | reverse complement strand
GTATATCTCCATGCCTTATTGAGGGAGCTAATTTAATGCCGAAACGTTCAGGGTCATAATAAGGAGTTAAGGCGGTTAAAACCTCTATATCACAGCCATTGCAAGCTCCAGTATTAAAGTGCACCAACCAGGGGGAATATCTAATAATCTTAACTCTCTCCCCACCCCCCTTCTGCTCTCTCTTTAATTCAGCCACAATAGACCTCCTAAGTAGTTTCTAATTAATTGAATTTAAGCTTTTCTAAACGAAATATAAGCACACAATGGAGTAGTATATACCTTATTTAAATAATAATGTATTTATGCTTAAACTTTTTGAGCACGCAATTAAAATGTTATTGGTTTAAGAGTAAATGATTTTATTTCATATGATTAAACCTTAATGTAGCTATGATCTGACCCAAAGCTATACCACCATCGTTTGGGGGTATCCTACGTGGATGTACAAGAGTTAAATCCTCCTCCTTTAATCTCAGCTTAATCCCCTTAATTATATAATCATTAACTGATGCACCACCAGCTATAGGTATTAAACTTTCAATATTTTTACGGCCCTTAATCCTTCTTACTACTACATCACCTAAAGCACGTCCTAACTCAACTTGTGAAGTAAGGGCTAGACTCTTTTTATTATGATCTAAATGGCTAAGAAGGAATTCAAATAAGCTTAAGGTATCTATTACCATGATGCCGTCCTCATATCTTATAGGTACTTTAATACCATCTATTAATCTACCTCCACGACCATACTCTTCAAGCTTTATTGCAGGTTCACCTTCGTACGTTCTAACGCTGCAAACACCTAATAAAACTGATATGGCATCGAGAACTCTACCTAATGATGACGTATTTACATACATACCTTTATTAATCAATGATTTTACAATATTCACTTCAGTAGCTAAGTATTGCCTCCCCTTAGTATTTAACACTTTATTAAGTAGCTTTATTATTTCATCCTCATTGAGTATCTTTAGGAGTATGGATATAAGGAATTTATGGGGGTACTTAACGGCTATGTCCCCTATTAATGGGTGGTACATTAAGTGTCCTATCCTTTTGTATTCTAAATTACTGCTTATCTCCATTACTTCACCGCCCCATATAGCACCATCATCACCATAGCCAGCGCCATCTATTGCTATTCCAATTACATTATTACCTATTAGACTCCTCTCACCTATTACGGATAATATGTGAGCATAGTGATGTTGAATCTCATATACCTCTAGGTTAAATTCTCTAGCATATTCAAGGCCTAGGGTACGTGAAGCATAATTAGGATGTTTATCAACCACGATTAAGGCGTTAGAGAGATTTATTGAGTAATTCCTTATGAAGAACCTGAGATATTTATCAAGGTCTGAAAGGATATCGAAGTCATCTGCGTCTCCTATGTATTGTGTTAAAACAACCTTATCCTCAAATCCTATTGCACCCGCAGATTGTAGATCAGCACCAAGAGCTATTACATCTCTGCTTAGTTTATAACCTATCCTTATCCATGTAGGTGCAAAACCACGTCCTCTCCTTAACATAATGGGTACTCCATCAGTAAACCTAATAACTGAGTCATCAACTCTATTAACTATTTCTCTATCATGGACTAGCACGTAATCAACTATTTCGTTAAGTTTACTGTAAACGCATTTCTCATCTATACACATAGGCTTACCATGTGCGTTACCACTAGTCATTATCATGAACTTATCCTTAGACTCCATGAGTATTAAGTAGTGAAGAGCTGTATAAGGCAGAAATATACCCTCAACTGTAAGGCCTGGTGAGACATATCTCGATACAGGGCTATTCTCTCTTTTACGTAGTAACACTATAGGCTTCTGAGGTGATGTGAGAATTCTTACTGCTTCATTCGTCATATACACAAGCCTACGAGCTACATCAAGATTTAAGGCCATAATAGCGAAAGGTTTTTGGGGTCTTCTCTTCCTTTTCCTAAGCTTAAGTACTACATCATCATCTGTTGCTAATGCAGCTATGTGATAACCTCCTAAACCCTTAATAGCAACTATGTAGCCTTCATCTATCAACTTTGCTACGTCTCTGAGGGGATCCTTAGACTCTAGATGCTCTCCCTTATTATCGGCGATCCATATTTTAGGGCCATCTTTGGGGCAGCTTATCCCTTGAGCATGATACCTTCTTACATTATTTACATCATTATACTCTGCTAAACATTCACTACACAGGGGATACTTCCTCATAGCTGTATTTTCTCTATCATATGGTACGCTATACATCATTGAAAATCTAGGACCGCACCATGCACATGAATTAAAGGGGTACCTAAATCGCCTATTGGTAATATCTAAAACCTCCCTTAAGCATTCATCACATATGCCTATGTCAGGAGGTATCATAGATCTCTTAACATGCCTTCTTTCACTTTTTAATATCCTAAAATCTTGATATCCTAAAGGCTTACTCTCAATGAGCTCTATCTCTTCTATAAAGGCTGGAGGAGGCTTCTCAGAAACTAATAATTCTAAGAACCTAGAAATATTATCTTGAGTACCTTCAATAAATACTTCAACCTCAGAACCACCTACGTTTCTTACATAACCCTTAACATTAGATTTAATAGCTATCCTATGTATGAATGGCCGAAATCCTACACCTTGAACTATTCCCGTGATTATTAACTTAAGCGCTATTAACACTCATTAACCCTAATATCATAGCTGTATGAGTTTATAAGGAGTTCTTAACAAGGGGAAGAGTAATAAAGCATATATACCTCTAAAAGCACATTAACAGAGATAACATTAACTGAGTTAAAGGTGACATAATGTTGACCCTTAACGATGTATGGGTGAGGATTATGTCAAGAGACATTGTTAAAGGAGTTACTATGGAGATTAAGCAATACGAATTACACATACTCATGGGCCCTAATGGTGCAGGTAAATCATCCTTAGCTCACGGGATTATGGGACATAGAGATTATAGATTAGTAAGAGGTAAGGTGTTTCTAGATCATGAAGACATTACTGACCTACCCACATATGAGAAAGTACGTAAAGGTTTAACAATAATGCATCAAAATCCTCCAGAAATAGATGGTGTAAAGGTTTACGAAGTATTTAATAAGATTTCGAGAAAGAGCGTAAGTAAAGACGTAGAGAAGTTCTTAGGAATGCTCAGATTAGGTAAGGATATACTTAGTAAGGAGTTATTTAAGGGAATAAGTGGTGGTGAAAGGAAAAAGCTAGATCTTATGAGAATCTTAATCCAAGAACCTAAAGCTGTAATTTTAGATGAACCTGATAGCGGTGTCGACATAGAGAGTATTGCGTTAATAGCTAATGCTATAAACTACTTAATAAGTAAGGGTACGGCCGTACTCCTTATAACACATCAGCCTAGGATACTTAAGTTCCTTAAACCTAAGAAGGTCTATGTAATGATTGATGGCAGAATCGTTCTAGAAGGTGGTGTAGAACTTGTTAAGCTCATAGAAATTTACGGTTATAACTCATTATTAAGAGGTGCTGAGAATGGCTAATGTAGTAACACTAGAGAAACCTGTTAACGATGTTAGTGATGATGATGTAAGAGCCTTTAGTAAGACAAGAAATGAACCTGAATGGGTATTAAGACTAAGATTAAAGGCCTTAAAGCATCTTAAGAGGGGAAGGTCAAGTCCCTACATAGATCCACTAATGGCTGATGTAACCTTTAAAATGATCATAGACTCCTACGAGAAACCAACATTAGACTCAGATGAAGCACTTAAGATCGCTAAGTCCTTAGGAATACCTGAAGAGGAAATTAAACTAATAGCTAGTGGTTTTAGCGTTAACGTAGATAATAGATTGATTAAGTACTACCTAGATTACCTTAAAGCTAAGGGGGTTATAATTGCGCCTATGGAGAAAGCCATTAAGAAGTACGGTATTATAAGGAACTATTTATTCAAGGTGATGAACTTAAATGCTAATCGTAGGACTGCGTATCATGCACTTCTATGGAGTGGTGGTGTATTTATTTATGTACCTCCAAATACCAAGATAGCTCAACCACTTTACGGCTTATTCCTAATAGGTAAAGAAGGTTTAAGTCAGACTGAACATACGTTAATCATCGTTGATGAGAACTCAAGTATTTACTGGATTGAGGGATGTACTACACCTTTACCCTTAACATACGCAGTGCATCTAGGGGGTCTTGAGGCCTTAGTTAAGAGAAGTGCTGAACTTAGAGTAGTAAGCATTAATAATTAGCTCGGTGACGTACATCATAGACCGGTTAAGAAGGTTAAAGTTTATGATAAAGGATTCGCTGAGCTAACCTCAATAGCCTTTAGATCTAAGACCTCTTATACAACACCAACAATAGAGCTTGAAGGCAATGGTGCTAAGGGTGTGATACAGAGTATAGGTGTGTATAGGGATAGACAGAAAGTACTTACAGCACCCTTGATCAAACTTATAGGTAGTGAAACTTCAGGTCAAATACTTAATAGAACAGTTGTTATGGATGAAGCCTTTGAGATATTTAAGGGTACGTTAAGATCGGAGCAGAGTTCAAGAAATTCATTCGGTCATATGTCATGTAATACTCTAGTATTAAGTGAGAAAGCCATCAGTAAAGCTATACCCTCCCTAGACGTAAGGAGTAGGTTCTCTGAGTTAAGTCATGAAGCTAGTATTGGTAGGGTAAGTTATGAAAAGCTATACTACTTATCATTACTCGGACTAAGTGAGGAGGAAAGTACTCAACTCATAGTAAATGGATTCCTCAATCCAATAATAAGTAAGTTGCCCTATGACCTTCAAGTTGAGGTTAAGAAGATAATCTCCTTAGCATTAAAGGCTCATTGAAATTATAGTATGTGAGGAAGACTAGGGTGTTTAGTGTAAGATTAGGTAAGGTTCTACCATGTAGGGTGATTGAAAGGCTAAACAGATTTACTGTTTCGGTCATGGTTAATGATGAATACGCTAAGGCCTATTTAGCTAATACAGGGAGACTTGATACGGTACTTCACGAAGGTTCTAAGGGCTACTGCTTAAAGAGGGATGGTGTAGGTAAGACAAAATATAGATTAGTTGGTGTTAAGGTTAAAGACTTAGGTATTGCGGTACTTGATACATTAATGCATATGAGGGTATTTGAAGAGTGTGTGGGTAAGGGTCTAATAGGTTGGCTTCGTGGATGTAAGATTCTATCCAAAAATGTAAGAGTTAATAAGTCTATGCTTGATTATATGCTTGAATGTTATGGGATGAGAGGTTATGTTGAACTGAAGAGTGCTGTTGCCTTAGCTAATTCATATGTTGCTGATCCCGACTGTCCTACACTAAGGGGTAGACGACATGTTAGGGATTTAATATCCTTAACTTTAAGGGGATTTAAGACCTTCCTAATATTTGTAGCTGCAATACCTAAAGTTAAAGGGTTTAAGCTATACGAGGAGAGGGATAAAGTTCTTGCTGAACTTATTAGGAAAGCTCTTCGTAGAGGTGTTAAGGTTAAAGCTATAGGTATAGGAGCATCTATTGTTAATAGTAATTTTTCGATTTACCTATGGAATGATAATTTGAAGGTAGTGCTATAGACTTCTAACAACGCCCTCCCTACCCTTAAGTTTAGTTAAGGTTACGTGGGGAAATACCTCATTGAAGTAGGATATTATGGCTATGAAAACGTTAAGTATTTTATATATTTCATTAAGTAATCCCTGCTTACCTGAACTCTTTACATGATCCTCTAATAATGTTAACGTTGCTGTTATACCTCTAGGATTGAAGGGTGACGGCTCTATGACCACGTTACACGTGTTACATACTTTAATAAGCTCTAGGAGGAGTCTTGAGAAGAACTTAAACCTCTTTCCTTCATCTAATCTCTCAAGCTCTCTAAGATGTTCAGGGGAGATTGCAACACCCAACATTAAGACAAGTCTATCAGGTCTTAACTGCGGCTTAAATACCCTAAAGCCTACGTTAAGAGGAGGAGGCGTTCTAACTTCCAAGCCCCATACAACTTTAATAGGGAATCTGGGATCAAGCTTCTTTATGGTAAAGCCCTCCTCAATAAGC
>CAZUAD010000079.1:3714-6100 GCA_964618155.1 uncultured Desulfurococcaceae archaeon | reverse complement strand
GACACACCTCCACCGTACCCCTCGGGTAGGTGGGGTGTTGCACAGGCAGCGCATTATGCTCAGATAGACATGGTGGCTAGAGCATTAAGGCTTTTAGGATATAAGGTGTTAGTTCCATTCTATGCTGATAGGAATGGATTACCTGCCGAGGTGGCTGTTGAGAAGAGATACGGTATTTCAGCTCATGAAATAGCAAAAACACCCGAAGGTAGGGAGAAGTTCCTTGAAATGGTTAGGAAGGTTTTGGATGAATATGAGGAAGACTTAGTCAATACTTGGAGGAGAATGGGCTGCTCCTTTGACTACTGGAAGAATGGTACAGACTCACCTAAGTATAGGAGGATTACTCAAGCAACATTTATTGAGTTATGGAAGAAAGGTCTCATATATGAGTCCTATAAGCCTGTTATGTGGTGTCCAAGATGTAGAACTACGTTAGCTGAAGCTGAAATTGAGTTCGTTAAGGCTAAGAGGAAGCTATATTACATTAAATTTAAGGTTAAGGAGACTAATGAGGATATAGTCATAGCAACAACACGTCCTGAACTCCTAAATGCTTGTGAAGTCGTTATCTACAATCCTAAGGATGAACGCTATAAGAACCTTAAGGGTAAGCATGCAATAATCCCGTTATACAATAAGGTAGTACCGATTCTTGAGCATGAGTATGCAAAACCAGAGTTTGGTACGGGGCTTGTAATGATGTGTTCTTACGGTGATACTAGGGATGTATGGTTCTTTAGAGAGTTAGGACTTAAGGCTACAATACTGATCAACCCTGATGGAACAATGAATGAGAAGTCAGGCTTCCTCAAAGGTCTTAAGATTGATGAGGCTAGAGAAGTTATCGCTAGGAGGCTTAAAGACGAAGGTTACTTAGTAAAGGTTGAGGAGTATGAAGCAGAGATTCCTGTATGTTGGAGATGTAAGACACCTATAGAGTTCATACATACGAGAGAGTACTTCCTTAAGCAGTTGGAGTTTAAGGACGATATACTCAAGGTTGCTGATATGATGGAGTTTAAGCCCTTAGAACACAAGACACGGCTAGAGTTATGGGTTAAGTCCCTAGCGATGGACTGGCCCATATCAAGAACTAGATTCTATGGAACTGAAATACCGCTATGGAGATGTAAGAGGTGTGGTTACGTAATATTGGCTGAACCAGGTAAGTATGTAAGGCCTTGGAAGGAGCCACCACCGGTTAGTTCATGTCCTAAGTGTGGAGCGCCTAAGGAGTTCATAGAGGGTGAAACAAGAACCTTCGATACATGGTTTGACTCATCAATTAGCGTATTGTACGTTACTAGGTGGTTAGATGATCGTGAGGGCTCACTTAAAGCATTAAGCAGGGCTTTAAGACCTCAAGGATACGACATAATAAGGACATGGCTATACTACACCATATTAAGAGTTTGGCTCTTAACAGGTAAACCTCCCTTTAAATGGGTTAGAATTACTGGTATGGGTCTTGATGAGAAGGGTAGAGCTATGCATAAGTCGTTAGGTAACATCATATACCCAGGACCCTATCTAGAAAGGTATGGAGCGGATGCGTTTAGGTATTGGGCAGCAGCATCAGGTAAGTTAGGTAGTGATTACAGGTGGTCATTAAACTTAGTTAAGACGGGCTTAATGTTCTGTACTAAGCTCGTAAATATGGCTAGGTTTATAACTTCCTTCAACGAACCTCGTGAAGGTACTTATAAGCTAAGAGAGATTGATAAAGCTATGATTAAGTACGCAGTAAAGGTAGCTAAGGAGGTAGCTAGGTCATATAAGGAGTTAGACGTATTTGAGCCTATACATAAGCTATATGACCTAGCATGGAATGTATTTGCTTCAAACTATCTAGAACTCATAAAGCCTAGAGTGTACAAGCAGGTAAACTTTAGTGATGATGAGGTTAACGGCGCTATCTATACATTATACAAGGTATTTAGATTAATAATTAAGTTGCTATCGCCTATAATGCCCTTCGTTACAGACTATATATGGCGTAGTATGCATAATGGTAAGAGCGTTCATAGGGAGAAGTTAAGTGATAAGGAGCTAGAGTTTGAGGAAGGTGATGAGAGATTAGTGAACGCTCTTGTTAAGATTAACTCAGCTATATGGAAGTTAAAGAAGAAACTAAACATAAGATTCTCTGAAGCACTTAATGCTATAGTATATGTACCTGACATAGCTAGGCCCATAGTAGACGACATAAAGTATTTACATAAAATTACTGAAGTTAGGATCGGCAGACCTGCAGAATGGGATGAAGATTTAGGTGATGGTATATACGTCAAGTTTTTAAGGTAATAGGGCTTGGTTAGGAAGATGGAAGGTGATTGTGAGGAATTTGGTTGCTGGGTTGGTGAATTAGCAGTTGGATGTAAGT
>CAZUAD010000079.1:0-3704 GCA_964618155.1 uncultured Desulfurococcaceae archaeon | reverse complement strand
GGGCTCAAGTCAACACTCTTCTTAACAGGTTTATGTCCTGAAAGGTGTTTCTATTGTCCCATATCTTTTGAGAGACGAGGCAAGGATGTAACCTTCATTAATGAAGTTTTAGTTAAGGATTTAAGTGATGTGATAATTGAGGTGATTGCCTCAAGATCTAGAGGTATAGGGATAACTGGTGGTGAACCTTTAGTAAGGTTTGATAAGCTAGTGAAGGTTATTAAGGAATTAAAGGAGTTCTTTGGTAACGAATTCCACATACACCTTTACACATCAGGTACGTTACTTAAAAAGGAATACCTTGATAGGTTAGTAAGATCAGGGCTTGATGAATTAAGAGTTCATATAATTAGTGAACGTTCATGGGATGCTCTTAAGATAGCTCTTGACTTCCCTATAGATGTCGGTATTGAAAACCCCTCAATACCTAATTTAAGAAGTTGGATAAAGGATATGGTTAGGAAAGCTTATGAGCTAGGTGTTAAGTTCATTAACTTAAATGAGCTTGAGTTTAGTGAATCAAACATGAATAACCTACTTATGAGAGGGTTTAAGTTAAGCGATGATGGCGTCACAGCTGTAGGTTCAAAGGAATTAGCATTAGAAATTCTTAACTGGGTTATCGATGAGGGTATGGATCTAAATATACACTTCTGTCCAGCTAGGTTTAAGGATAAGTATCAGTTCAGGCTTAGGCTTAATCATAGAGCCAGAACTACACTAAGACCTTTTGAATACCTTAGCAACGGGATCGTTAAGTGGGCGGAAATTGTGGAATGTCCTGGTAACTTATTAAGCATGCTTATAGAGTATGGTTTAGCATTTATACTTGAAGATAAGGTGCTATCACACATTGATGTAGCTGATGCATTAAGCTGTAAATACAAGATCATTGAAGCTTACCCAACCCATGAGAGGAGGGTTTTAAATATTACTCTTAGTAATGAGTTTAAGGATAAGGATTAATTAATGCAAATATTTGATTATGGAAGTATTTAGTTAACGCTTAGGGTATATACCAGCGTTAATTTAAATCACTTCTAATATTTATGTTTGGGGATTTCATGAGTGACATAACAGCTATAATACTTACTGGAGGATTTGCAACCAGGTTAAGACCTCTTACATTAACTAGGCCAAAGGCGTTACTACCTATCCTGGATAAGCCCCTACTTGATTGGATTATTAAGTCTTTAAGGAGTGCTGGTGTTAAAGATATAATACTCTCAGTAAGATACCTAGCTAACCTCATTAGGGATAGATACGGTGATGGCTCAGAGTTTAATGTTAGGATTGAGTATGCAGAGGAGGTTAGACCTTTAGGTGATGCAGGTCCTATACCAGTTATTGCGTCAAGATTTAGTTTAAGTAACCCCTTCTTAGTGATTTACGGTGATATATTTACTGATGTAAATATAGCTGAAGTCATTAAATTCCATAAGTCCAAGGGTGGTTTAGCTACCTTAGTATTAACTAAGGTAGAGGATCCATCTAGATACGGCGTTGCAGTAGTTGATAAGGAGGGGTTAATTAGGGAATTCATCGAGAAGCCTCCTAGGGAGGTAGCTAAGTCAAATTTAGTTAATGCAGGTATATATGTGTTTGATATGGATGTATTGAAGTACTTCCCACATAAGACTCCATCAAAATTATCTAAGGATGTCATACCTAGGTTAGTTAGCGAAGCACAAGTTTATGCCTACATACATGAAGGTATATGGTCAGATATAGGAGTTCCATCAGATTATAAGAGAGCTAACTTTGAAGCACTACTAAGATATTACCCTGAAGGTTACATAAGTAGCGAATCTAAGATGGCAGAGGACGTGGAGATCAATAAGCCAGTGTTCATAGGCTCTAATACGGTCATAGATAAGGGTTCAAAGTTAGGCCCATTGACGATTATAGGCAGTCAATCAAGAATAGGGCCATACACTAGAATCTATAGATCAATACTCTTAGATGGTGTTGTAGTTGAAGGTTCATCACTAATTGAAGGTAGTATTATTGGTAGAGCATCATACATAGGTAGGTGGGTGAGAATAAGTGATGGTTGTGTATTAGGTGATGAGGTAATAATAAGTGATGAAGTATTTATATCCAATAGAGTAACTATACTACCCTATAAAGAGATTAATGAAAATATAATGAAGCCTGAATCAGTTATCCTTTAAGTTATTTAACACTGACAGGTAGCTTGTAGACTTCAGAAATGTAGTATTGAAGCCATTTTCTATCAATTCTACCATCCCCTAGCAATACTTTAACTAAATTATGTTTAACATCTATCTTAAAGTTCCTCAATCCTAGGAACTCTAAGAACTCCTTAATTCTTTCCTCCTTGATGTACATGAAACTCTTACCACAGGGTCCGAATTTACATAACCTACACCCTAGTCCATGGGCTATTATGTTAGCTGAGCATGCTGATTGCATGAAATCTAGACCTAACCTAACGGCATACTTTCTTATTAGTTCCTTAATATCTGATGTTGTTATTGATACTTGCCTTGACCCTTTAAGCCTAAGGGGGTTTATCCCTTGGACCCTACTAATTATACTACTTATACTTATCCCTACATTTTCTAAGTTCTTAAGTATGTTAGCAGTTATACGGAGGGATCCCACTACAACACCCTTTATCCCATGCTTCACGGCCAAGTTAAGAATATCTCTATACTCCTTTTCTGCAATCCCAGGGATTATAGGTCTAAGAAAGAGATCCACTCTTAAACCCTGTTTTGAGGCATTTAAGGCTCCCTTAAATCTTAATTTAGGGTTGGGTGCCTTAGGCTCTAATATCCTACTAAACTTAATAGTTATCACGGTCACTAGTACACTTAAATTTGGCTCAGCATTCTTCAATTCCTTAGCGAGCCCTTCATCGATATAACCTTTAGTACTTATTTGCGATGGTAGTTTAAGCCATCGCCATACCTCTCTAATATAGCTTAACGTCTTAACCTTAAGTGTAGGTAGTAATGGCTCAGTTACAGAACCATATGCTGCTAAAGTCCTTTCAGGTACTATGTAGGGATTTATCGTTAAGGCATAGACAAGCTCTAGACTACTTAATGGATAAGGATTAACTCTCCCTTTAGGAAAGCCCATATCGTAAATATAGCAGTAGGTGCATTCAAAAACGCAGCCATGGCCTGGATGTATAGTTATACCACAAGGTCTTGGTCTCCTATAAGCGTGTGAATCCTTTGTGGCCTTCCTTATGGAATCATTACTAAGTATTGTCTCAAGCTGTTCCTTAATATTCTTCTTCAATTCATAAAGCCTGATAAGCTCATTACCTTCCTTCATGCCTATCCATAACTTAACTAACTCCCTAAAGTGATTTTAGTGTAAGCATTACTTCATTACGGTGGTTTAATGAGGTTAAGACCTCCAATAGTAGTTGTTCATGCAGGTGCTGGGACTTGGAGATACCTTGATGTAGTACGTGATGTAGCCAAGGTATTAAACCAGGCTCTAGAGGACTCATATAAGGTTCTAAGGACATCTAACGCACTTGAGGCCGTAGTTGAAGCTGTTAAGGTAATGGAGGATTCAGGTATATTGAATGCAGGCTTAGGAAGTGTTACTGACGTATTTGGTAATATAGGTATGGATGCAGGTTTAGCTACAAGTAAAGGTGATATAGGTGCTGTAGCTAACGTGAAATACCCCCAAAACCCAATCCTACTGGCTAAATA
>CAZUAD010000078.1:4951-6229 GCA_964618155.1 uncultured Desulfurococcaceae archaeon | reverse complement strand
ACTTCAAACATTAGTTGAAGTTGCAAGAGAAAAGTCCTTAGTTGTTGTAACAGGTATGGGTGCCGCAGAAATAGGTAAGATAGCCGCTATATCATCGGCCATGACCTCACAAATGAAGGAAAGAAGAAGTAGGTAGGAGTTAGGGCTATGATTAAGCTTCTTATGTTTACTCAACATCATAGGCTGTGTAAGGTATTAAGAATAATCTCATTAATATTAGTAATTACTTCAATGACTTACTTCACGCTAGCGACCCTCTCATTAAGTCATGAAGAAGGTAATGTAGTTAGTGAAGCACTTATAGTTTCAATAGCACCTCCATGGGATACCATTGATGAAGGTATTAAGGAATGCGTTCTTAACGCTATTGACGTTGCTGAAGATGAGGGTAAGGCATTAATTCTTATGATAGATTCGTACGGTGGTTATCTTGATGCAGGTTTTAGCATAGGTGATAGGATAGCGTCTGCTAGAACCCCCATAATAGCTTACGTTAGTGGAGGCAAAGCGTTAAGTGCTGCAACACTCATAGCGCTTCCATCACATATACTAGCTGTATCACCTCAAGCAATTATCGGAGCGATGCAACCAATAAGTTACGACCCCTTAACAGGTTCTTATAGATTCGTCAATGAGAGTAAGATAGTTAACCCTATAGTTGAGAAGGCTGTAGGATATGCTAGGTTAAGAGGTAGAAATACTACCGCGGCAGAGCTCTTTGTTAGGAAGAATCTAGTCTTAAACGCTGAATCAGCTGTTAAAGGACATGTGGCAGATCTAGTCGCTTACACGTTAGATGACCTATTAAGGAAGATTGATGGTAAAGTAGTGAACTTAGGTTATAAGAACGTTACTCTATCAATTAAGGTAACTGCGAGGTTTAGTTGCAGTATAAGGTCTAGGCTCATCTCGACGTTCTCTAACCCACTAGTTAACAGCATTATGATGACCATAGGTGTATTAGGTACGATATTTGCTATATTATCGGGTAAATTACCCATAATACCCTTAACACTACTCTTTCTATTATTAGGTCTACTAGGTTCGGGCTTCAATCCTAATCTAATATCACTATTCATGATACTGTTAGGAGCCATACTATTAGCCGTAGAGTTATTTGCTACACCTGGATTCGGTATTTTAGGGATTACTGGCATTATATTCCTAGCCATAGGATTTGCTTTAGTTCCAGCAACAACACCTACGGGCTTCGCACCTCCACCCAATTACTTAGAACAATTTAGACTTATAGCTGTAGGTATAGCATCAGGTTTAGGG
>CAZUAD010000078.1:0-4941 GCA_964618155.1 uncultured Desulfurococcaceae archaeon | reverse complement strand
GGGCTTTCACAGGTTTTGCAGTATATAAAGTTATTGAAGCTAAAAGGAGGAAGTCTAGGTACTTTACACCAATAGAGAAGGTAGGTCATGCACTAGATGATATAGCGCCAGGTAAGGAAGGCTTCGTTATGGTTAATGGAGAGTACTGGAAAGCTATCTCAGATGAGTTCATACCTAAAGGATCTAAGGTAAAGGTCATTAAAATGAGTGATTCCAAGGTTGTGGTGAAGAAGTATGAGGATTGAAGGAATAGCTGACTTACCATTACACTACGGCCACGTACCACAATGGCTTGCTAAAATAATGAAGGAATTAGCTAAGGCCATACTTGACATAATCCTCCTAGAATTTAGGAGTGAAGGTTTACTTAAACGTCTTTCAAACCCCTACTGGTTTCAAGCATTTAATAACGCGATAGGTATGGACTGGGATAGTAGTGGTTCAACAACAGTTACAACGGCAATAGTTAAGGAGGCGTTAAGAGAGCTAGGTGCTGATGTAGGAGTAGCTGGAGGTAAGGGACCCTTATCCCGTAAGACACAAGGTGAAATCGACATGTACGGTGAGTTAATGGGATTAAGGGATTCCATTCTTAAGCATATTAAGGAGGCATCGATCTTAGGTGCTAAAGCTGATTCTACGTTACTTCAAGATGGCTTTTCTCTCTACCATCACACAATATTCTTCGATAAAAGGGGACGATGGGTAATTATACAGCAGGGAATGAATGTAAAGCTAAGATTAGCACGTAGGTATCACTTAGCATGGTTTTCAAGTCATGACCCAACGATTAACCCTCATACAGCAGTACTCTCGGACCTGAAGGTAATCTCCCTAAACTTAACTGATTTACGTTCCCTTAACTCAAGGAAGATAATAGTGGACTTGATAAATGAAGGAGCAAGTAAGGTTAAGAACTTAATCGTAAATGTTAATGCCTGCCTTAAAGGTTTAAGACCGCTCACAGGTGAAGAACTGGTTAGACCTATAGATAGGAATTTACCCTACTATAGACCTATTAGGTTAACGAGGAGGTTACTGCTAATTCTAAGGAAGGCATATGAGGTAAAGCCTAGAGATATTAAGGAGTTAATGCTATGGACCAATGTAGGACCCGAAACATTAAGAGCTTTAGCATTAATATCTGAGTTAATATATAGAGAACCACCATCCCTAAACGATCCAGTAACTCATCCTTTTAGTCCATTCAAATACGCATTCACCATAGGAGGTAAAGATGGGGTACCTCATCCTGTAAAGAGGGAGGTGGCTATTAGCGTAATAAGGGAATTGAGGAGAATAATTAATGATGCTAAAGTAGGTGATAAAGAGAAATTAATCGCGTTAAAGGCCTTAAGTAGGTTAGCACCAAGAGATTTATTAGGCATTTGAATTTAATACGTAATCTATAAATTTATTGGTAGGTGTTAAACAATTGCCCAAAGGAGAACTAGTAGAATATCTAGATAATATTGATGTTGAAGGTTCAATCTATTATTACCTTATACCCTCAACAACTACCTTAGGTGGTCATGGCAACCCTAGAAGTGAGGTATACACCTTCACATTAGAAGATAAGTTAGTACCTTCGTACTTAATGTTAGTAGCAAGTAGTATTGATTTTAAGGGCAATATGGTGTGGAAGGTATCACTTAATGGTATAACACTAACGAGGGAGTTTAAACCTCAAACACTAATAGAACTTGATGATAAGCTCTATGCGATGCAGGTATTCGATATAACGCAGTTAACCCAAACTCCTGGGAAGTATAGTCTAAAGATAACTTGTGAATCTTCAGAGCCTGTATTCATAGAGGCTCTATACATGATTGGGGTCATGTACAGAAAGGATGTAAGGGCCTCTTTAAGTATGAATGCAGGGGTCCTAGGCCTTAAACCAGGGGAAGAGGTGAACTTAAAGCTTAAACTACCTAAGTATAAACTTAATGACTCATTAATCTTAGTATATAATTCACCATCGAAGAGGGCATTGGTTAAGTTGAGTATAGGTGACTTAGAGTATAACATAAAGGATAAGCTCGGAACTTCGGAATTATCGTTAAACAACATCTTAGCTAGATGTGAGAGTAAAGTATTAAAGATAACTCATGAGAAGCCTCAAATAACATACTATCCTAAGTACTTTAAGATATTCGGCTATGCTATCTACTCAACTAATATAAGTGGACCTGAGATTAAGTTAAAGGACCTCAAAGTATTAAGCGATGAGGGAGTGGTTAAATTACTTCTAACTAACGAAGGTGATGTGGAAGCGAATAACGTCATCATAGTAGGTATTAGAATGGGTGAAATAGTATTTAGGGATTTAATTAAGAAGTTTAAGCCTAAAGACATAATGGAGCGGACATATAAAGTGCACTTTAAGGCTAATAACTTAATGTTGAGAGTTATTTATCGTGGATTAAGGGGTCAAATAATAAGGACCTATAAGACTTAACCATACTAAATTAAGAGTCTTACAAGTAGATCTATTAAGAATGCCATTATACCCACAAATACACATACCTTTAGTTCTGCTCTTAGCTTTGATGCTACCTTAGTATGTGCTCGCATAGGCATTGAGTTTACCACTCTTAAGCATCTAATAATTTTGAGTATGGCGTACACGAGGAGTACATCAGTTACTAAAGCTATACCTAAGTATATGAATGTATACTTAAATAAAAGAAATGGTAAGGGACTTAGTAATATTACTATAATTAAAGGGATTATCGAAACCATATAAGCCACCTTCACACCATGGATTAATGGAATTGAACGAACACCCCTTAACTTATCTGCTTCTACATCCTCAATAGTCTTTATGATTTCTCTACCTAATAATAATAGGAAGGCATATAGTGATGGTATTAGGGAGTTTATTATTAGGTGAAGTCGATTGAGATATTCACATATGCTTAAAGCACCAAAAATTATTGAAGCTGCACCTAAGTAGCTTATGACTACATTACCAATTAATCCATACTCCTTCACCTTATAAGAGTAAATCACTAATAGTAACGCATTAAATAGGGCGTAAAGGAATGCAAGGAATCCTATTTTTAAGGCTAAAATTAACCCTACTATAAATAACACTATCGAGTATGTTAACGCACTCTTCCTGCTCACACGACCTGATGGTATAGGTCTATAGGGTTTATTTATTGCGTCGATATCTGCGTCAAAATAATCATTTATTACATAACCACCAGCAGCGATAAATACAACAGTAAATATAGCTAGCATGAATAACGCTATTATATCGTTATGAATCATTATTTGGGTACGTAAAATTGTTAAAATCGTAAGACATCCTATTAGTGTAGTTAAGGCTGATGCTACTAAGTTATGAGGTCTAGTTAATTCCACATAGCCTCTAATTACATCACTGACATCATGCCTACTTAATCTCAACTCTTCCCTTCCTCCTTAAATACTCAAGAAACTCCTTAGATATGTTATAACACCCTATACCTCTACTAAGCAGCCTTAGCTCTATAAGTCTACCTATAATCTTTGCCGGATCTCTTACTTTATATAGACCCATTAATTCCCTGACAGCAAGTATTTCACCAACTGATCTATAAGTTATGAAGTACTTCAATACCTTCTTTTCCTCATCATTAAGGCTTTGCAATATCTTATCAAAGTCCTCTTTCACTGCTTACCCCACCTGATGCCATTTACTTTCTAATCCAAGGACTTAATAGTAGTATGTGTTTCTATAGGTATGCTCATTAAGGATAACCTTATCCTTAAATGCTTTACAGAACTCCTTGAAAGGACAGACCTTAAATTCCAATCCTAATCCCTTACATGGGATCTTCGTTATACAGAAGGGTTTTTCATATACGCAACACTTCCTCCCGAAGAACCATAAAAAGTCATCAAGTATTAAGGGATCAATGCCTAATATCCTCGATATAAGTTTGTAAGCCTTCCTAATATAAAGCCTTATCCATATGTCCTCTTCGTAATTTACTTCAACCTCCTTAATTACCTTATCAAATAAAGGACCTCTAATACTGATTAGTCCTATTCTTAAGGCAATCCTAGTTAAGTGATTATCAACAGGAACTTCGGCATTAACTTCATCAGAATACTTAAGAATTCTTCTTCTAGCGAGAAATTTCGTTAGTAAGTAGGCTTTCTTTTCAACAGGATCTGAATATGCTTTAAACGCCTTAAGCCTATCGATAAATCCATATGATGTTGAAGATTTGAGAAGTCCTCTTGAGAATTCTATAAGCTTAAGTACCTTACCATCATAATACTTAAGTAATTTAATCGCTAAATCTCTCAATAAATCAGCTCTTATTTCTGGATCCCATATAGTAACCCTCCCTGCAACACCCTCAACACTAAGCCATGATTTAATATCATCTACACTTATCTTAGCCATATTTTTAGGATTAAAGAACTCAGGATTACTCTTGAATTTAAGCATACCTAGTCTATATAGGAGGTCGGCACCATGATAAAATTTACCGTGTACATAACCTTCAAAAGGTTTTAACCTACTGGTTCTATGGTCTATAGCAACCATGAATATAAAGTATCTAGCAACACTTTCCGCGTCACAATGAGTTCCAGGATAATACTCTTCATTAGTAAATGTATCTAAGGTCATAGATTTAATAACATCACGTAATTTAATAGCAAACTTAACACATTGATCATAGTTAATCTCTACAACAGATCTATTTACGTATGTTCTGAGCGTCATAAAATACCCCTACATATTACTTAAAATAATTCCTAAATAGTTGATTAGTCTAGGTATTTAAAGCATGAGAGAATAGCTACGACCTACATAACCTCTATGCTAAAACAATTAACCTTAATTATGTTTTAGATTTGAAATGGTAACTTTAGTAAAAAGAGTTACTTTAAATATTTTTATTAGGCGGGGGTTTTAATGTAAAAAATTGTCTATATAAC